>NZ_MPRL01000005.1:0-82084 GCF_002020875.1 Solemya pervernicosa gill symbiont
TTCGTCGTTCGCTCGCGCTCTCAACTACGAATAGGCAGACGGCGTCGACTATCGCGGACTAACCGCCTTCGCTTCGCTATCCATGGCGGTCAGCGGAGGGAGTCGAATTCGGTGTCTACGCCACCTATAGCCAGTTCACATCGGATGCAACCAACTTTGCAAACGGTAAGAAGATCAAATTGATTAACGGAACACAGTTGCTATCGATGATTCTTGAACTCCCAACCGACGCTCAACAACGGCTCCTCTCCATGGCCACAAGTGGTGACTATAAGACTCCCTCTTGCCCATCATGCGGTGAGAAGATGGTTGTCCGCACCACAAAAAAAGGCACGCAAACTGGAAAACAGTTCTGGGGTTGCTCGCACTACCCAAGGTGCAGGCAGACGATGAAAATTGCTCAACAGGTATCCCGCTAACCCTTTCCAGTCATATCCCGCCAGTAGTTGATCAGCCCCAGGGTCGAGCTATCGTGTCCCGTCGCGGCCTCTTCGGCGCTCAGCTTAGGCAGGATCGCGCTGGCCAACTGCTTACCTAGCTCCACGCCCCACTGGTCGAACGAGTTGATCTCCCAGATCACACCCTGGACAAAGATCTTCTGCTCATAGAGGGCGATCAGCGAGCCGAGCGTCTTTGGATCGAGTCGTCGGAACATGATCGAGTTGGTGGGACGGTTACCCTCAAAGATCTTGTGCGGCAGCAGTGCCTCCAACGCCTCTCCCGTCAGCCCCTGCCCCTCCAGCTCAGCGCGCACCTCTGCCTCGTTTTTACCGCGCATCAGCGCCTCGGTCTGCGCAAAGAAGTTGGAGAGCAGCTTGGGATGATGGTCACCGAGTGGATTCTGACTCTCAGCCGGAGCGATAAAGTCAGCCGGGATCAGACGCGTACCTTGATGGATCAACTGGTAGAAGGCGTGCTGACCATTGGTACCAGGCTCACCCCAGATCACGGGACCTGTCGTATAGTCGACCGGATTGCCGTTACGGTCGACCCACTTACCGTTGCTCTCCATATCGCCCTGCTGGAAATAGGCGGGGAAGCGGTGCATATACTGGTCGTAGGGGAGGATTGCATGTGAGCAGGCGCCGTAGAAGTTGCTGTACCAGACACCGAGCAGTGCCATTACCACCGGCAGGTTCTGCTCCAGCGGTGCACTGCGGAAATGCTCATCCATCTCGTGGGCACCGCTCAGAAGTGCCTCGTAATTTTCCATACCGATAGCGAGCACTATCGGCAGACCGATCGCCGACCAGAGCGAATAGCGCCCACCGACCCAGTCCCAGAACTCAAACATGTTATCGGTATTGATACCGAAGGCGGAGACCCCTTCGCCATTCGTGGAGAGGGCCACAAAGTGTTTGGCGATATCGGCCTCACTCGCTCCACTCTCAAGGAACCAGCTACGTGCGGTGTGGGAGTTGGTCAGTGTCTCCTGGGTAGTAAAGGTCTTGGAGGCGATGATAAAGAGCGTCGACTCCGGCTTCACCTTTTTCAGCACCTCGGCGACATGGGTGGCATCGACGTTAGAGACGAAGTGCATATTGAGTTCAGGATGGTGGTAGGGCTTGAGCGCCTCGCAAACCATCACCGGTCCGAGGTCGGAACCACCGATGCCTATATTGACGATATCGGTAATACGCTCACCGCTGAATCCACGCCACTCACCACTACGTACCGAGTCACTAAAGCGGCGCATATGCTCGAGCACCGCATTCACCTGCGGCATCACATCTTCACCATCCACCATCACGGGGCGATTTGAGCGGTTACGCAGAGCGGTGTGCAGTACGGCACGGCCCTCAGTGAGGTTGATCTTCTCACCACTAAACATTCGATCGCGCCACTGTTCCACCTGCTGCTGTCGGGCAAGCGCAAACAGCAGCGGCATCGTCTCTGCAGTAATACGGTTCTTGGAGTAGTCGAGCAGCAGATCGTTAAAATTAAGCGAGAAGCGACTAAAGCGCTCCGCATCCTCTGCAAAGAGCTCGCGCATCTGTAGCGGCTCGATCTGCTGGTGGTGACTCTTAAGCGCCTGCCACGCGCTCGACTCGACAAGTGTCGACATGATTCTTCCTCGTAGTAAAAATTTTGTTAACGGATGTTAAACGAACTCAGGACTCATCATCCATCGAGTTGCGCCAGTGCTGGTCGTGCTCAAAAAGGCTACTCGCTTCGGGCGGCCCCCAGCTACCAGCGGGGTAGGTGTTGATGTAGTCGCGCTCGGTCGCCCACACCTTGAGCACTGGGTCGACCACCTGCCACGCCCAGTTGACCTCATCGGCACGCAGGAAGAGCGAACGATCTCCCTCGATCACATCGAGCAGTAACGCCTCGTAGGCATCGAGCTGACTGCTGGCAATGCTACAACTACTCGCATCGAGGGTAGTGGTATGTGAGCGCAGCTCCAGCCCCGGCTCCTTCACCTGTAGCTGCATACGTAGACACTCACTCGGCTGGATGCTCATCAATACCCAATTGGGTTTGAGCTGCTCAATCGGCGTCTCACGAAACAGCTGCTGTGGTGGGTGCTTGAAGCGAATACTGATTTGGGATGCGCCCCGCTCCATGCGCTTTCCAGTGCGCAGATAGAAGGGCACATTACGCCAGCGCCAGTTATCAATATAAAGCTTCAGCGCCGCGTAGGTCTCGGTGGTGCTATCTGAAGAGATCCCCTCCTCATCAAGATAACCCGGTACCGACTCGCCTTTAATGTTGCCAGCGGTGTACTGGGCGCGGTAGGCGTGTGCGTGCACAGCATTCTTGGGAATGGCACGAATCGAGCGCAGCACCTTCACCTTCTCATCGCGTAGCGCCTCGGCATCCATACAGGCGGGGGGTTCCATCGCCACCAGCGTGAGCAACTGCAGCAGGTGACTCTGGATCATATCGCGCAGCGCGCCGGCACCATCGTAGTAGGAGCCGCGACTGCCGATACCGAGATCCTCGGAGTGGGTGATCTGCACATGATCGATGTAGTTACGATTCCAGAGCGGCTCGAGCATCAGGTTGGCAAAGCGGAATACCAGTACGTTCTGCACCGTTCCCTTACCGAGATAGTGATCGATACGGTAGAGCTGCTTTTCGGAGTAGTGGCGCTGCAGACGCCGATCCAGCATCTGCGCACTCTCCAGGTCGTAACCAAACGGCTTCTCGATCACCAATCGACGCCAGCCACCCACCTCCTGGTTAAGCCCCACCTCAGCGAGCAGTTCACTGACCACCCCAAACTCGGCTGGACGGATCGCCATGTAGAAGACCAGATTGGGTGGCAGCGCTGGATTTTCCGCCAACAACTGCTTGAGTCGCTCATAGGCGTGGATGTCGGACATGTCGCCCTGGAAGAAGTGCAGCCGCTTGAGAAAGCGCGCCATAAGCTCAGGATTGGGCCCCTGGCGCAGTTTCGGCTCGAGGATCTTCTCCACTTCTGCCTGCCACTGTTCGGAGCTCCACTCACGTCGACCAAAACCAACGATTGAGAGACCCTCGGGAAGTCGTCCCGCCTCCTCGAGATGGTAGAGCGCGGGCAGTAATTTGATCTGCGCCAGATTGCCGGTGGCACCGAAAATGACAAATGTGCAGGGATCGAGCATCGCTAATTCGCATCCTTGATATTGTGACCGCCGAAGGCGTTGCGCATCACCGAGAGCAGGCGATTGCCGTAGCCGGTCTCATCCTGACTGGCGAAGCGCATCTGTAGCGCCAGGGTCATCACCGGTGCCGGCACACCCTGCTCTATCGCCTCGATTGCGGTCCAGCGTCCTTCGCCGGAGTCGGCCACGTAAGGTGCGATCTGTTCTAGCTTGGTATCGGATGAGAGTGCCTCGGCAGTGAGATCGAGCAGCCAGCTACGCACCACTGAACTATGTCGCCACAGTTCAGTGATCTGCGCCAGATCGAGATTAAACTCCTCCTTGCCATGCAGCAGATCGAGCCCCTCAGCGAAGGCCTGCATCATGCCGTACTCAATGCCGTTGTGGATCATCTTGGTAAAGTGGCCGGATCCGATCGGACCGACATGGGCCCAACCACGATCATCGGCAGGCGCCAATACCTTTAGTACCGGCTCGATAGCGGCAACCGCCTCCTCCTCACCGCCGACCATCAGACAGTAGCCATTGGCCAGTCCCCAGATGCCGCCCGAGGTGCCGCTGTCGATGAAGTTGATCTTATGGTCGGCCAGCATCACGCCGCGCAGCTGGCTGTCCTGGTAGTTAGCGTTGCCACCATCGATGATGGTATCGCCCTCGTCAAGCAGTGGGATCAGTGCCTCGATCGCCTGCTCGGTCGGCTCGCCACAGGGGAGCATCAACCAGACGGCACGTGGTGCATCGAGTTTTGCAACCACGTCAGCAAGCGAATCGGCGCCGATCATCCCCTCCTCATCGGCCAGCTGTTCAACGATTGCCGAACTGCGGTTGTAACCCACCACCTCAATGCCACCACGACGCAGACGCCGTGCCATGTTACCGCCCATCTTGCCGAGCCCAACCAATCCGATCTTCATTCTTTTTATCTCCCCTGACGCTGAAATGGCACTATCGGGTAAACTACCGCACTTGGCGTCCCGTCTGATGCTTATCTCTAGCACAAGGTGGGGCGATATAACACCTGATCGTTCCGTAATGAAGTTGAAACTGAAATAGACGCATCATGAAAGTACTCTTCGTCACCAGCGAGGCACACCCACTGATCAAGACCGGCGGTCTCGCCGATGTCTGTGGCAGCCTGCCGATTGCCCTCAAGCGCCAGCGCCAGGATGTACGTGTGGTACTGCCTGCCTATCCACAGGTGGTGGCAAAGGCCGGTGCATTGAAACTGCTCGCCGAAGTTACGCTACCCGATAGCAGTCAACCGGTGCGCATCCTTGCGGGACAGCTACCCGAGAGCAAGGTACCGCTCTATCTGGTCGACACACCCGAGCTGTTCGATCGTGACGGCGGCCCTTACGGTGACCAGCACGGTGAGGATTGGCACGATAACGCCGAACGCTTCGCACACTTCTCTCAGGTGGCAGTCGAGATCGCGATGGACCGTGCCGGACTCAACTGGCAGCCGGAGCTGGTCCACTGCCACGACTGGCAAAGTGGTCTGGTACCGGCGCTGCTCAGCCTCGAAGAGAATCGCCCCAAAACCCTTTTCACCATCCACAACCTCTCCTATCAGGGCCTCTTCGACCACCTCACCTTTGCCCGCCTTGGCCTCGCCGATTCGCTCTGGCACATGCATGGACTTGAGTTCCACGGCATGCTCTCGATGATCAAGGGGGGGCTGATCTACGCCGACTGGCTCACTACCGTCAGCCCCACCTACGCACGCGAGATCCAGACCGGCGAATATGGCTATGGGCTGGAGGGGCTGCTGAGTCATCGCGCTGATCGACTCATCGGCATCCTCAACGGGATTGATGATGAGATCTGGAATCCCAACCGCGATGCGCTGATCGAGCACCCCTTCAACGCCCACAAGCTAAAGGGCAAGGCGGCCAACAAGGCGGCGCTGCAGCAGCAGTTCGGACTGACAGTCGATGCTGATCGCCCACTTTTTGGGCTGGTCGGGCGTCTGGTGGAGCAGAAGGGGATCGACTTAGTGATCGAAAACCTCCCCTGGCTACTCGCCCGAGGGGCGCAGCTAGCACTGCTCGGCAGTGGCGAGTCGCGCTTTGAGTCGGTACTACTCGATTTCGCCAAGGACTACCCCGACCAGATCGGACTCGAGATCGGCTACAACGAACAGCTGGCGCACCGTATTGAGGCGAGCGCTGACCTCTTCCTGATGCCCTCCCGTTTTGAACCCTGCGGTCTCAATCAGCTCTATAGCCTGCGCTACGGCACCGTACCGGTAGTGCGTAGCACCGGTGGACTGGCCGATAGCGTGATACACGCCGATGCCGAGAGCATGGCTGACGGCAGTGCAACCGGTTTCCGCTTTGAGCACGCCGACATCGGCGGCCTGCGATGGGCGTTAGGTGAGGCACTGAATCTCTTCAATAGTGACCCCAAGGGGTGGCAACAGCTGGTTCGTAATGGCATGCGCCAGGATTTCAGCTGGAAGTCGAGTGCCCACCACTACATAGAGCTCTATCACAAAGCCCTCTCCTGAGAGTGGGCATCTGTAACAGATCGTAGGGTATAATCGCCCGCTGCCAATTTTAGTAACGAGGATTTTCCGGTTTGAGTAAAGCAGACACGGGGCTACAACAAGCCGCCAAAACCTACTATGACAAACCACTGCGTAGTCGGGTTAAACTCTTTGGTAACCTGCTCGGTAACGTGCTTAGCAGCCAGACCGGGGGCAACGTACTCGCCGCTGTTGAGACACTGCGCAAGGGCTACCTGAAGCTGCACAAAGAGGAGAATCCTCAGCTCCGCTCACGCCTCAACCACCTGATCAAGGACCTCGATCCGGAGACCCTGACCCACGTGGTACGCGCCTTCAACACCTACTTCAGCCTGGTCAACATTGCTGAGGAGGCTTACCAGCACAAGCGTCGCCGCCAGCAGGTCCGCAGTGGCGGAACGCTCTGGACCGGCTCATTCAAGCGCACCCTCGAAGAGTTCACAGAGCTCGACTACAGCGCCGAGGAGCTGCAGGCGCTGTTCAACCGTACCGCCTACATCCCGGTTTTCACCGCCCATCCCACCCAGTCGAAACGTCGTACTGTGCTTGAGGCACTACGTCGCATATTCGTCACCGCCGAGCAGCTCAACGACACTCGCATCGGCAAGGAGGAGCGCGCTGAGATCACCCAGGCGGTGCAGAACGAGATCCAGACCCTGTGGAAGACCGATGAAGTGCGCGTACACCGTCCACAGGTGACCGACGAGGTGCGTAACGGCCTCTTCTACTTCCGTGAGTCGCTATTTAAAGCTGTACCGCAGACCTATCGTTATCTGGAGAAGGCGGTCACCAAGGTCTACGGCGATGATTCCGCCATCAAGGTCCCCTCCATGATCCAGTTCGGTTCATGGATTGGTGGTGACCGTGATGGCAATCCCAACGTTACCCCCGAGGTAACCAAGACAGCACTACGACTCCAGGCGCGCGAGGTGCTGCGCGAGTACCTACGCCAGATCAATAACATCAGCCGTCTTTTGACTCAGTCGAGCTCACTCTGCAAGCCGACCAGCGCCTTTAGCAATAGCCTGGCGAGCGACGAAGAGCAGCTGCCGCACGTCTTTGCCGACTCTCCCAACCAGTTCAGCCATGAGCCCTACCGTCGCAAGCTCTACTTCATGCGCCACCGCATTGAGTGTGGTCTAAATGGTGTGCGACAGAAGATCGACGACAACGAGCTTGATAGCGACAGTATCGTTGAAGGGCCCTGCTTCGCTTATAACGATGAACATGAGTTCCTGCAGGATCTCTACCTGATTCGCGACTCACTCTGCTCACATGGCGATGGTGCAATTGCCGACGGCAAGCTAAAGGATCTGATCCGCCTGGTAGAGAGTTTCGGCTTCTATCTGGTTCATCTAGATTTGCGCCAGGAGTCGACCCGCCACAGCGATGCGGTTACCGACATCCTCAATAACATGGGCAGCGACTATGCCAGCATGGATGAGAGCGAGCGCCTACAGAGACTCAGCGCGCTGCTTGATGACCCAGCTGAGAAGGCGTTCGATCGTAGCGCCCTGAGTGACGACACCCGTCAAACCCTCGAAGTCTTCGAGGTAATGGTGAAGATGCGTGAGGAGATCAGCCCCGACGCCTTCGGTACCTACGTTATCTCGATGACTCACGCCGCCAGCCACGTGATGGAGGTCATGTTCCTTGCCCATCTGGCCGGTCTTGCTGGCAAACGTGATGGCGAGTGGCACAGTGAAATTCGCATCTCGCCACTGTTTGAGACCATCGACGACCTCGCCCATATCGATACTGTGATGTTGAAACTGCTCGACAATCCCACATACGCCGCCCTTCTTAAGGCGTCGGGAAATCTGCAGGAGGTAATGCTCGGCTACTCCGACTCCTGTAAGGATGGCGGTATTCTCGCCTCCAACTGGAACCTCTACCAGGCGCAGAAGAAGATCATCGACATCAGCGATAGCCATAAGATCGAGTGTCGCCTGTTCCACGGTCGTGGTGGCACCATCGGTCGAGGCGGTGGCCCAACCCACCACGCAATCCTCTCGCAGCCTCCGGGCACCGTACACGGTCAGATCAAATTCACCGAACAGGGTGAGGTGCTCTCGACCAAGTACAGCAACACCGAGACCGCCACCTATGAGCTGGCGATGGGCATCACCGGCCTGCTCAAGGCGAGCCGCGCCACGGTCAAACCGATCGAACAACCCGACATGAGCCACTATCTCGAGATCATGGAGAAACTGGCGGGCCTGGGCGAGAAGTCCTATCGCGGCCTGATCGATGAGACCCCCGGTGCACTCGACTATTTCTACGAATCGACACCGGTGAGTGAGATCGGTCTGCTCAACATCGGCTCACGCCCCAGCCATCGCGCCAAGGGCGACCGCTCCAAGGGATCGATCCGAGCCATTCCGTGGGTCTTCGGCTGGGCTCAGTCACGCCACACCCTGCCCGCCTGGTACGGCATCGGCGAGGCGATCTCCACCTGGCGCGGTGACAACCCTGAACGTCTTGCTACTCTCAAGACGATGTATCAGGAGTGCCCCTTCTTCCGCGCCTTGCTGAGCAACACCAAGATGGCCCTCTCCAAGGCCGATACCGAACTGGCCGCCGAGTACGCCAGCCTGAGTACCGACCAGGAGGTTGCCCAGCAGATCTACCAGCGCATCAGTGATGAGCACAAACGGACCTTGAGCGAAGTATTGGAGATCTCGGAGAAACAGGGTCTCTATGAAGAGAATATGCCACTGGCCCTCTCATTGGCGCGCCGTAATCCCTATCTCGACCCGCTCAATCACATCCAGATTACGCTACTGAAGCGCTACCGTGATGAGAGCCTGAGCGAGGATGAGCGTAACCGCTGGCTCGATCCGCTACTGCGCAGCATCAATGCAATTTCGGGTGGTATGCGCAATACGGGTTAATCGCTCTAATCTGCAGCCTGCAGAAACAACAAAGCCGCCCATATGGGGCGGCTTTGTTGTTTGTAACGCTCAGAAACTGGGGAGTAGCCGAAGAGGCTAGTTGACTATCACCTAGGCGACCTGGACAGGAACGCTGTTGCTACGACCCTTGATATCGTTGCTCTCATTGAGATAGATCAGAGTCGGTTTGAAGTTGGCCACTTCGTGCTGCGCCAATCTAGCATAGGTGCAGATAATCACTCGATCACCTGGCTGCGCCTTGTGCGCGGCGGCACCGTTGACAGAGATTACGCCAGACCCCGCCTCGGCACGAATAGCATAGGTAGTAAAACGCTCGCCGTTGGTGATGTTGTAGATCTCGATCTGCTCGTACTCATGGATCTCAGCGGCCTCGAGCAGGGCGCCATCGATGGCACAGGAACCCTCATACTCAAGCTCGGCGTGGGTAACGCGGGCTTGGTGTAACTTCGATTTGAGCATGGTTAACTGCATGGAGGAGATCTCTCCGAAAAAACACAACAGGGCCGGCGATTATCCCTGATCACGACCCATCCATCAACGTTACCGGCAGATTATCGATCAAACGTGCCTTTCCGAGGTAGGCAGCAGCTAGAATCACCAGTCGCTGGGCATCAGGTTTAGGAGGAGCCAGCTCATCGGCATCGCGTATGGCGAAATAGTCCGACTTAAAACCCATTGCATCCAGTTTATCTGCACATTCGCGTTCAATCGCCACAAACTCACGCTCACCGCGTTGAAGTCTATCAGCGGCAATATTGAGTACTTTATAGAGTCCTGGCGCGGCTTTTCGTTCCTCTTCAGTAAGGTAGCCATTGCGTGAACTCATCGCCAATCCATCCGGCTCACGCACCGTCGGCTCACCAACAATCTCGACCCGGAAGTCGAGATCACGCACCATGCGACGAATTACCAAGAGCTGCTGAAAATCCTTCTCACCAAACAGCGCCACATCGGGCTGCACCATGTTAAATAGCTTGCTGACTACGGTGGCGACACCAACAAAGTGTCCAGCACGCGAGGCTCCACAAAGGATATCTGAGAAGTGAGGCACCTCAACCAGGGAGAGGTTCTCTCGACCGTGGGGATACATTTCGTTATCGGTCGGGGCAAAGATCAGTGCCGTCGGCGTTTCTGCCAATTTTTCGCTATCTTGCTGCAGGGTACGCGGATAGCGACTGAAATCACCTGTATCGTTGAACTGGATCGGATTGACATAGATGCTGACCACCACCCGTTCGGCATGCTCGGCCGCTCGTTCGGCTAGCTGAAGATGTCCACGGTGGAGATTACCCATGGTGGGCACAAATGCGATGCGCTCACCGGCGCGTCGCCACTCAGACACCTGTTCTCTGAGGGCACTAACACTATCGACTATCTGCACCATTACAAACCAACTATCTCTAACGCCCTAAAAACTGTGCCCTTCCGCCGGAAACTCACCCACCTTAACGGCTGCAACATAGGCAGCAACGGCATCCTGGATATCATCAGCATCCGCCATGAAGTTGTGGGCAAATTTTGGAATACGACCCGGAGTGATACCAAGCAGATCGTGCAGCACCAGCACCTGACCATCGCAATCGACGCCAGCCCCTATACCGATCACAGGTATCTCCAACTCTTTGCTGATCGCTGCCGCCAATGAGGCTGGCACACACTCCATCACCAGGGCATCGGCCCCCGCTTCCTGGAGCGCCAGCGCATCGCGTTTCATCTCCTCGGCACGCTCACTCTCTCGACCCTGAACGCGATACCCACCTAGCTTATGCACCGATTGGGGCTGCAGACCAATATGCCCACAGACCGGAATACCACAACCACTCAGGCGACGAACAACCTCAACCTGATCACGCCCTCCTTCGAGCTTGACCATCTGCGCACCGCCCTCTTTCATCAGACGAGCCGCACTCTCAAGTGCCTGCTCAAGGGTGGCATAACTCATGAAGGGGAGATCAACCATTAACAGCCCACGCTGTACGCCACGCGCGGCACAGCGGCTATGGTAGATCATCTCATCAAGGGTAACCGGGATGGTGGTCTCCCGCCCCTGCACCACCATGCCGAGTGAATCCCCGACCAGGATCACCTCAACACCTGCCGCATCTATCAGAGAAGCGAAAGAGGCATCATAGGCGGTCAGCGAGACGATCTTCTCCCCTGCCCGCTTCATCTCGGCAAGGGTAGTTGTTGTCACCTGCTTCAAATCACTCATGCAACCTTCTCCAATACATTTCAACTTCTCCGATTAAAGCGCGACGGGCATCGGATTGAGATAGTGTCGTCCACTGCGAACCAAGGCGATGTGCTCGAGCAACATCTGGTAGTCACTCTGGTTGTTGACCAAATCGATCTCCGAAGCGTTCACAATCAGTAGCGGCGCATCACTGTAATGGTAGAAGAAGCCAGTATAGGCGTCAGATAATCTTTGCAGATAACTCGAATCGATCTGACGCTCGTAACCAATTCCGCGCTTGGCGATCCTCGTCAGCAATACATCGATAGGTGCCTGAAGATAGATCACCAGATCGGGGACTAGCGTGTCGACCGTTGTACTTTGATAGACCTGATCGTAGAGCTGCAACTCATCATCATCGAGAGTTAGCTGTGCAAAGAGGCGATCCTTATCCATCAAAAAATCTGAGACCCGTACCGGGCTAAACATGTCACCCTGACGCAGCTCATTCATCTGGCGCACGCGCTGCATTAGAAAGAATAGCTGGGTGGGCAGCGCCGCCTGCTTTGGGTTCTGATAGAAACGCTCGAGGAAGGGATTCTCATCCGCACCCTCTAGCAGTAGCTCAGAGTCAAAGGTCTCAGCCAACCGTCTGGCAAGCGTACTTTTGCCTACTCCGATCGGCCCTTCAACAACGATAAATCTTGGGTTTTCCATGCTATTTAAAGCACCTCATCCAGGCGTTGCAGACCATCGCGCGGGCAGGCTGATATTAACTCGCCCAAGCTACCCCGCCCTGGGATAACAAGATCATCTGCTGCAATTTCACGCAAAGGATACAGAACAAAGGCACGTTCGTGGATACCTGCGTGAGGGACAGTGAGACGTTTGCTCTCAATCAGCTCACAACCATAGAGCAGCAGATCGAGATCGACCGTTCTCGGCCCCCAGCGCTCACCCTTGCGCACCCTACCCTGACGCCGCTCAATACGCTGTAGCTCATCGAGCAATAGTTCTGGGGAGAGTGAGGTATCAATTGCGGCCACTGCATTGATGTAGTCGGGTTGATCTGGCGGCCCCATCGGTGGACTAGCGTAGAGGCGAGATTGTGCGATCAGCTGAGTCTCAGCTAAATTCTCAAGGTTTGTTAACGCCGTTTTTACCTGCTGAATCGGATTTTCAAGATTACTGCCCAGACCGATATAGGCGCGAACCGATGCGCTCAACCATCCACCTCGGTATTGCTTTTTTTGGCTGCAGGGCGCTTACGACGACGGCGACGTTTTTTCTTGCCGCCTTCGCCACCGACCTTCTGAACCATCTCCTGGCGCTCCTTCTCACCCACCTCCTGATAGCGAGTCCACCAGTCAGCGAGCGACGCCTCTACCTCACCGCTTTTGGCGCGTAGCAGTAGCAGATCGTAAGCTGCTCGGAAGCGTGGATGCTCATGCAGACGCGCAGCGCGTCGTCCGCTGCGCTGGGAGAAGCGTGGTTGCAGACTCCATATCTCGCGCATCGGCATACTGTAGCGTTTTGGAATCGATGTGTGTTGCGCCTGCAGGCTCGCCACCTCACCACCGGCACGCTGCATCGCCTGAATCTCACTCGTCGCCTCTTCTGACTTGAGTAGTGCATCGGCTCGGTGACGAACCGACTCCCAAAGGAGCGCTGCAAACAGAAAGGCAGGGCTAACGGGCTTACCGATACTGATACGTTTGTCGGTATTTTCTAGCGCACTCGCAACCAGCGTGATCGGAAAGTGCTCCTCTTCGTGGGCCAGAACGGCCTCAGTCAGCGGGAAGAGATAGTTGAACAGGCCATAGTGGCGCAGCATTTCGAAGCTCTGTAGGGCTTTGCCGCCCTGAAACAGCTTCAACACCTCTTCGAACAGGCGTGCTGGAGAGATGTCTTCAAGCAGATTGGCAAGGCGATGAATCGGCTCAGCACAATCGTCGTGAATAGTGAAGCCAAGTTTGACCGCGAAACGAGCTGCACGCAGCATCCGCACAGGATCTTCACGATATCGCGTCTCTGCATCACCAATCAGACGTAGAACACCATTGCGCAGATCATCAAGCCCCGTTGCGTAGTCGAGCAACGCATAATCATCAATATCGTAGTAGAGCGCGTTGACAGTGAAGTCGCGGCGTATCGCATCCTCTTCAATGGTACCGAAAACGTTATCACGCAGGATTCTGCCATTCTCATCGTCAACACTGGCAACCTTGTCATCGCCCTCAGTGCCTTGATGCGAGCCACGGAAGGTCGCCACCTCGATGATATCGTGCCCAAAGTGAACGTGTGCGAGACGAAAACGTCGGCCAATGAGACGGCAGTTGCGGAATACGCGACGCACCTCCTCCGGAGTTGCATCAGTAGCCACATCGAAATCTTTTGGCTCAAGACCGAGCAGCAGATCACGCACACCACCACCCACCAGACAGGCGTGATAGCCAGCATCTTTGAGGCGGTAGAGCACCTTCAGGGCGTTATCACTGATGTCGCGCCGGGAGAGATTATGCTCAGAACGAGGAATTACGTTAACAATACCGATGATTATGCTCATAACTAACTGTTAATTAAGGTTGTTTTTTTATTTTAGAAATAGAGAATGCAGGTATATTAGCACGCCTGCTCAGCAGGACCACTCTGGCTCTATATAAATAGGTGCTCCGTTCGTCTAGCGGTAAGGATACCGGCCAATATGTCGAAAGATTGTTTCACCCCTCCCGCAGAGAACCAAATCTATTTCGCCCGGATAAAAAGTGATAATTGTGTCGCAGTTTATATTAAGAGACCCGCTACAGTCGGGCAGTCCCTAAGACAAAAAGAAGCACGATCACCCTGTTTTTATTAGTTCTGACGCGACAGCGTAACATTGTCACCAGGCATAATTCATGCCAGAATCCCGCGGCCCGCATTGATTGATTCTAAGACTAATAATAGGCCGTGGGATGCAGACATATAAATTACAAATAAAGTTAGGAGAACTACCTTGAAAAACACGCAACAGGGTTTCACACTGATCGAACTTATGATCGTAGTCGCGATCATCGGTATTCTGGCAGCCATCGCACTACCCGCTTACCAGGACTACACCAAACGCTCACACGTCACCGAGGGCCTGAACCTCGCTGCCGGTGCCAAGGCTGGTGTTGCTGAGTACTTCTCAAGTAAGGGTTCATGGGGCACTGGCAATGAGTCTGTTGGTCTCCCTGGCGCAGCCAGCATCAGTGGTAACGCTGTCAGCAGCGTATCAGTAAGCGGAAGCCTCATTACTATTACCTACAAGACCGAAGTAGAGTCGGGAGCACAACTCGTGCTGCGCGCTAGCGCTGAAGAAGGTGGCTCAATTACATGGGGCTGTGGTTATAACCCCCTTGGAAAAATGAAGAGCAAGTGGTTGCCGGCCAACTGCCGTTAATCGGATCATCATCGTAGCAGCTCTTAGCACCACCAATCAGGCGCTACATAACGTTGCGCCTGATTGGTGGTCAGTTTAGTAGTCGAAATTGCAGCAGAGTGCATTGACCATTTAGTCGGGGCCACATCACCTGATAATATGTACCGAAGACCCTGCCTTGCAGAGCACTGCCCCCCACAGTCGACACTGGCATGCCAGAAAGACCTGACCGACGAGCCAACACATGCGGAACGCACGCCGCATTTCCTAAAAAGGTACGCCCGTATCCTCATCGCAATTCTTCAGCCACAGACCGAGCAGCCAATTACTCTCCAACTATCACAAGTAGATTCGGTAGCCGGAATCCTTGAAGCGACAGAGGACCTTCAGGCCACACCTAGTCAATAATATGCAAGAGAGCCAATGATCGGAACGAGGATTTTGAACGACACTAATACCCATAACCCACTGTTAGTTATAGGTAATTATTTTTGTTGTAGAAATGGCAAGCGCAGGTATAATGACACGCCTGTTCGGTAGGACCAGCCTGGTCAGACTAAATAGATGCTCCGTTCGTCTAGCGGTAAGGACACTGGCCTCTCACGCCGGTAACAGGGGTTCGATTCCCCTACGGAGTACCACATTCCCCTCCCAACGCCCATATGTGACAATTTTGTCACATTATTACATTCAGACCATTTTAAAGAACTCGGTTAGCACCATTCCAGCACCATGTTACACAATAAGATTATCGCTAGCCTGTTGTTTTATTGGCTATTTTTAGGCTATACCATAAAGAAAACCCGGACTGGCATCCTCTTTGCTTCTACTGATACGCCTGTATCTTGCTTTTGGTTAACTTGAGCCAGAGTCAAGTTCAGACAAATGAGCTCATTTATTACCCAATCAAGTACACAATATAGATTTCACGCTTTAGGAGAATGACTATGAAGAAAACGCAACAGGGTTTTACACTGATCGAACTTATGATCGTTGTCGCGATCATCGGTATTCTGGCTGCCATCGCACTGCCTGCTTATCAGGACTACACCAAACGCTCTCACGTTACTGAGGGTCTGAACCTCGCTGCTGGCGCCAAGGCTGGCGTTGCTGAGTACTACTCAAGCAAGGGTGCCTGGGGTACGGGCAACGAATCAGTTGGCTTACCTGGATCAACAAGCATTACTGGTAACGCCGTAAGCAGCGTAAGCGTAGATACCAGCGTTATTACCATCACCTACAAGACCGAAGTTGAGTCTGGCGCCACAGTTACACTGAGCGCATCAGCCGATTCAGGCGGCTCAATTGTGTGGACCTGTGCAGCAGGTAACACAACCATGAAGAGCAAGTGGCTACCAGCTAACTGCCGCTAAGCGTAATTCAACACTGGGCAACTATCTCGGTTGCCCAGTGCTTGAACGCTTCTCACAGCTAATCATTACACAATCAAGCAGCTGTATTCTCAGCTAGTGATGATTTAAATAAAGTAAGAAACGACATGAAAAAAACTGGCTTTACACTAATTGAGTTAATGATTGTAGTTGCAATCATTGGCATTCTTGCAGCTATCGCAGTTCCTGCATATGAAGTCTATACAAAGCGTGCACATGTTGCTGAAGGGCTGGCACTTGCAGGCTCAGCAAAGATTGGTCTTGGGGAATTTTATCTAAGCAGCAACACCTGGCCATCCAATAACCGTAGCGCAGGACTTCCATTAGCTAGCAGCATTACGGGAACATCTGTGAACTCAATATCGATCGGTGGCAGCCTAATTACCATCACCTATAACACCCAGGCGGTTAGCGGGGAAACCATTGTTCTAAAAGCCGTTGATGGTGGCAGCGTAATACAATGGACCTGTGATCTGGGTACAATGCCAAATAAATTCAGGCCGACTAGCTGTAAATAATTTTACTAGCCCATTCGTTAGCTAGTCCCTCCCACGATTAAGTATCAGTATCACCTACAAGTTCTCACACCAGCGATTTAAGCAAGCCTATCTCCGGCACCATGGTGGTATCATCACAGATCAAACGTACCTGAGCCTAGATGGACACTGATAATTGTGAGTGATTCTAACCATAACAAACCCGACAACCATCTACAGATAACCACATCATCTAGCCTACTAGCGCTATTATTTATAGCCGTTCTCACAGTAACGTTGTTGATCTACTGGCCTGGACTCAGTGGTACATTTCTTTTTGATGACTTCCCCAACCTCAGCATACTCTCGCATCTCGATCAGCACGACACATACAACAGGGTAGTGCAGTTCACTCTCAGCGGCTCATCGGGCCCCACTGGTAGACCAATCAGTCTTTTTAGTTTCATGCTCAACGATAACGCCTGGCCCTCAGACCCTTGGGCGTTTAAATACACCAACCTCATGATTCACTTACTCAATGGTGTGTTGATATTTACCTTTGTACGCAAGCTACTCATCACACTGAATCAAAACATCGTTAGAGCTGAATTAGTCGCGATGATCGCCACAGCATTTTGGTTGCTTCAACCGTTAAACATTTCAACTGTACTCTATGTCATTCAAAGAATGACCGAGCTAAGCGCGTTATTTAACCTCATCCTACTGATAAGCTACCTATACGCTAGGGAGTATCTAGCCAGAAGCGAAAACAGGGGCTTAATACTACTCACAGTTTCGATGATGCTCCTCGTGCCCCTATCAATATTTAGCAAGGAAAATGGCGCCCTCATCTTCTTCTATCTATTAGCAACAGAACAAGCGGTCTTATCACAGCATAAATATAATTCGCTGATTAAATTCAAAACCTGGAAATTAGCATTCATAGTCATTCCCGCATTGTTGATCATCGCTTATCTCATCTACTACGGAATCAAAACACCAGCAACCTCCTTCAATAGGGACTTTAGCTTTCAGCAGCGCCTCTTGACCGAATCGAGAATAATGTTTGATTACCTAGGCAGAATCATTGTTCCACGACTGGGAGATGGTGGCTTATTCCATGATGACTATACAATTTCAACCAGCCTGACAAATCCGCTATCAACGCTCTTTTCTCTGCTGGCAATAGTGTGCCTTCTCTTCTCAATTTTCGTTTTTAGGAGAAAAGCACCACTATATAGTTTTGCAGTAGCCTGGTTTTTCAGTGGCCATTTGATCGAATCAACCGTTATACCACTAGAGCTATATTTCGAACACCGAAACTATTTGCCAATGGTAGGCCCCTTAATCGCAATCTCATACTACGCAACAAACTTCTCTAAAAGTCACAAATACACGACCTCAATTCTGATAGTTGGATTATTACTGACTTCCATATTTTCTACATATCAAAATAGCAAAATATGGGGGGATCCTCTTTTAGCCTCTCAGATTTGGGCAAGCGAACACCCTAGCTCAATACGCTCAAGACAGGCAGCTGCATCATTCGCAGTACTCAACAATGACTATGCAGAGGCAGAAAGACAGCTAAGACTTGGAATCTCATACAATCCTGATGATGTCTCTCTTAAGCTACAGATGCTCCTCGTACAGTGCGCTACAAAAACCCTAACATCAGATGAGATCGAATCATTTAAGAATACGATCAAGTTCGCGAAATATAGCCATGCATCCACATCCAGCCTTATACAACTCTCTCAACTGGTATCAAAAGGCCGCTGCAAACCGCTAAACACTAATGACATGGTTATGATCTACCTACGAGCCATTGAAAATCCAGGATTTCAATCACACAAGACACAACATATGCTCTACTATTGGCTGGGACAGACATTTGCAGACCAGAGAAATCTATCATCGGCAATGGAAGCGCTTGACAAGGCACACGCCTTCCAACCTGTGATAGACATACCGCTACTGCAAGCAATCTGGCTTTCTTCTGCAGGTCTATATGATGATTCACTACAATATATAAGCGTGGCACGCAAAATGGATAACAGGGCAAAGAATCCCCTATTGAAACACTCAAAGCGCAGAGACATCGACAATCTCGAGCAATTAATCATCAAAGCACAACAAAAACACAACAAAATCCTACAATGAACACTACCAACAAAAAAACTATCAGTGTCATCATTCCTGCTAAAAATGAAGGAATCCCACTCAAGAAGCTGCTACCCAGAATAAAGCAGCTCGACGAGATTACTGAAATAATAGTTGTCGATGATGGTTCATCCGACGACACCCGAGAAATAGGTTTAGCAGCTGGCGCAAACGTCATATCCCATCCATACAGTATGGGCAATGGAGCAGCTATCAAGACCGGCACCAGGTCTGCACAGGGAGAGCTACTTCTTTTTATGGATGCTGATGGTCAGCACAATCCAGATGACATACCCAGACTAATAAGAAAGCTCGACGAAGGCTACGACATGACTGTCGGTGCGAGACAGAAAGGCTCGCAGGCAAGCCGTGGCAGGGGGTTTGCCAACTGGCTCTATAACCATCTATCAAGCTGGATGACAAACCACAAGATCGATGATTTGACATCAGGGTTTCGGATTGTACGTGCAAAGAAATTCAGAGAGTTTTTACACCTACTGCCAAACGGTTTTTCATATCCAACAACGAGCACGATGGCTTTTTTCCGAGCAGGCTATGCCGTTGCATATGTACCAATTCATGCCGCTCAGCGAACAGGGAAAAGTCATATCAAACCGTTTAGAGACGGCGTCAGATTTTTGTTAATAATATTCAGAATCGGAACTCTATACTCTCCCCTCAAGCTTTTCCTACCCATTAGCCTATTTCATTTCTTTTTAGGCACAGGCTACTACCTGTATACATTTATAACTGCAGGCCGTTTTACCAACATGAGCGCCCTCCTGTTCTCCACATCAATTATTATCTTCCTTATCGGTCTAGTATCAGAACAGATCACCGGACTGTTATTTCGAGACTCAAACAAGTGATCCACATTGTTCTTGGCACGAAGGCGCAATTAATAAAAATGGCACCGGTAATGAGGGCACTCATAGACAACAATCTCAAGTATCGCTTCATTACAACTGGCCAACACCAGGAGACGATGACCGACATCCTTAGTAATTTTGAACTGAGGGGCCCCGACTACTCGCTCCATGACGGTAAAGACATCACATCAATACCCTCTATGCTGCTTTGGATAGTCAAGATCATTATAAAAACCATCTTCAACAGGAGGGAAATATTTGGAGGTGACAAATCGGGGATTGTTTTAGTCCATGGCGACACTTTCTCTACACTGCTGGGCGCCTTGATGGGGCGAGTTGCAGGGCTCAAGGTAGGTCACATTGAATCTGGACTTCGCTCTTATCACCTACTTCATCCATTTCCAGAAGAGATCACTCGCCTCATAACGTTTAGACTATCCACGCACCTTTTCTGCCCTGGCGAGTGGGCTGTTAACAACGTGTCTCAGTATAAAGCCGAGAAGATCAACACATTTTACAATACGCTGTCTGACAGTCTTTCTTATTCTCACGGTTTTGATAAGAACATCGATATAAAAGTTCCCAACAGCCAATATGCAGTCGCAACAATTCACCGTGTTGAGAATATATATAGCCTCAGCGCTATCACACGGATCGTTTCAACAATAGAAACAATCGCACAACACATCCATATAATCTTCATACTCCACAAAACCACTGAGAATAAACTTAAAAGATTCGGGCTATATAACTCCTTGAATAAGAATCCAAACATTGAATTCAGAGGCAGATACGACTACTTCCGCTTTATAAAACTTATATCGTCAGCCGATTTTGTCATTAGTGATGGAGGAAGCAACCAGGAAGAGTGTTCATATCTTGGCATCCCAGTACTTCTATTAAGAATGGCCACTGAGCGGCAGGAGGGCTTAGGTAAGAACTGTCTCTTAAGCAAATTTGATGATAATGCTATTCAGTCATTTACTAAGAACTACGAGAGTTACAGGATAAAAGCTGACATCCCACCAAAATCTCCATCATCGATAATTGCAGAGGCATGCAAAGAGTTTGTATAGCCAATTTTTCAGCACCCATCGAATGCTTCCCTTACAAACAACCTCTTTTCACTGATTCAAGAAAACCAGACAACTCCTCCGCCCTATCAGACCAGGAAGGGATATCAATATCGGTATTATTTGTCTCACCAAATAGTTGTTTTTTGATCGCAGATGACAATGATTTAGCAGAGTCATGCACAAATAACGCATCCCTGTTGTGACGAAGCAAATAACGCATTTCACCGACATCCGATGCCACTACATTTGTTTCACAAGCAGCAATCTCGTAATATTTTTGTGGAAAGCAGTATCGACCAAACAGACTATCAACGTTGCAGATCACAGCAACATCAAGCGAATTAAAAACATATGGGACTTTTTCGAAATCGAGCACTCCCAAGTCAATGATTTGAGGATGAGAGTACTGCTGCAACGTCTTATCTCTTGGCCCAGCGACTACAAGATGGAGCTCTGGGAACTGTTCAACAAGAAGCATAAAGGCCTTAAATAGCACCTCAATACCCCGCCCTGCCGAGAGGGCACCAGCGGTTCCAATCAATCGCACATTCGAAGGCAAGCCCAAGTAGTGGCGAGCATCAGCTTTTGGCATTTGTTTGAACAGATCCTTTCTTACAGCATTACCCATCACTCGAACATGTGAATCTTCTATAGTAGATTCACTCAAAATGTAATCACGGAGCATTCGACTGACAACCGTTAAACCATTCGCTCTACGACATACATAGCGAAATAGCGTACGAACACCTGGTATTTTGCTCAGCCCAAAACTCTCATAATTATCATAAAGATCAATAACTATCGGTATACGGTATTTAGAAGCAAGATAGTAACCAAAGATCGAATGATACACATCAGAACTCGCCCATATAATATCTGGATTGAATTCCTCAATTATAGTTTTGATACCTACGAAATAGCGATGCGGCCACGGGTAGACATTGAATGAGCTCCACGAAACTGTACCGGGTTTAAAGAGACCTTCAGTCATTCTTCGGTAACTCAGCGTAACACCTCTAACCTGATGATCAAGTTTGTTTAACTCCTCAGGTACTTCATAATTTCTGAAGAATTGATCGTCTAATAGATCTTTACCCAAATACTGTCGTTTAGATAACACTAAAATCCGCATTGTATTTTTCCAGATATATACAGCCTAAACTAAGCGCGGAATATAGAAGCACATTTATTCAAAATGTTGAGCATAAACCGATACGATTTTATAGCAATATTATCGTCTAGATACACACCCTTAAGAGAACCTCGATGTAATGTATCCGCCTTGTAGAAGCGGTATTTAGTACCAAACGCTTCATAATAGGCACCATATTTAATTGCGTTTTTCTGAGGGTAATTGAATGGGGCCCTTAGGTACGCCTCTACTTGAGATTCACTCTCTGCCATCATGGCCACATCCAAGCAATCATATGCTGCGTTTGCTAATAATAGCGAAGGCTTACCCCAATATGTCGCTTCAACTCCGACAGTTGATCCATAAGTACAAACAACATGAGAATTATCAATTAACGCATAGGTATCAATATCATCATCCGAGCGAATCAAAACAGAGTCAGGGACTTCCATCTCGTCCCATCGACTTCTATCAGACGCCCCCTTAGAAGCAATATTTGGATGAACACGAACACACATCTTTAATCCATCTATTCCTTGAACTATTGAGCTCAACCACTGAATTGCCAGAATTTGATCTGGAAAATGGTGATTTATATATTTATCACCAATCGCGACCATTTCATCTTCTGAGGACGTAAAAAAGATAACCCATTTTGATTTTTTATTAAATTCTCGTGGAAGCTTACCCTTCTCCTGTTTCAGTGTATGCACATGCCAGTGCCTTTCAACTCTATCTCTTCTTGCCTGAAAGAATCGTCTGCCATCCTCAATCAATTCAGGACGCCAAGCATCATTAATTCTTTTCTGTAATGCAACATTGTCGTGAGGCATGACATCACCAATCCAGTAATGATCCTTATCACACCCACGCTCATGGATCATCCAAGACCTTCTCCCCATACTATCTGCTGCACGCAATACAGCTCTGGTCGTGGCAAAACGCCCATTAAACAGTAGAACCTCATCAGGGTCGTATTGCTCAATCAATTTCTGCACCTGAAGATAGACCATCAGCGATGATTTGAAGTAGTTAAATATAGCTCTCTTATTTTTATTAAAATCAATTCGCGAATTTCGCGTAATCGAAATTAGTGAACTCAATACGCCCCAGCCAATATCATCGAATTCCTCGTACTTAATTTTCTTGACATCATCTATCGAGTGACAATCTCCCATTATCTTTTTTGCCGCTGCCTCGGCTTTGATAATCACATCATCACCATACTCTGAATCCACAACCTCAATATTTGTATTAGACAATAGTCGACTCGCACTCTTCATACGTATGCGAGGAAGATCAACTAAAAAATGCATAAATGATCTGTCCTCACAAACCGGCAGACCTTCTCTGAGATTCACATAAAAAACATCCTCGCCACTCTCTACTCGATCAAAAGCAATCTCTATAGCAGTTTCTATATGAGGCTTCCATGTGATGGTTTCTATTATCAACATCATTTAGCCTAACCCCTCACATCTCTTTCAGTAAGATAATAAGACACGTGCTTGTACAAAATATCCCAGACCATCGCGCACAACAATGATGTAGCCACCATACCTAGAGACGGCGTACTGCTCATCAGATAGAGTGACACTATGAATACCACTGGCATCATTACATTTGATATTAGAATGTGCCTATTTCGCCCTCTTGCATAGAGAGCTCCATTCATTGGAAGATTAACAGCGTAGAGAACCGCTACAGCCAATAGCAGCCACAGAACATCAAGATTTCTTCCATAAATCTCCTTTCCTGTCCATTCAAATATATAGGGAGCAGATAATGCAATAATTATTGCCAAGCTTGTTGATAACAGCAATGTCGACCAACGATACTCTGCCAGGATGCGTTTATATTCATCTTCTGAACTGGAAAAGTGTGCCTTTACCAATCGTGGATTCAAAAAATCCACGATTGCAGGTTTAACGATTGAAATAATTGACATGGACAGGGAGATATACAGCACATAGATACCTAACATCTCTGAGTCGAGAATGAAATCAACAATGTATCTATCCATGGTGAACAATCCCCTCATAGATAGAGAAGAAAGAAGAAATAAGCCTCCAATAAAAAAACCCTTCTTCATCCATTGGATATCTAACGGCCACAACTTCCAGAGTTTTACCTCATAACCAATAATAATCACGCCGATCAACAGCGCGGTTGCGGCACCAAGAAACCAGGCCAAAAATATTAAATCGAGCCCACGAAAACCTGGCTCCATCCACAAAAGAGGCAATACAAACCACACCCACAACCCCATCCGAACCATTAACACAGTCCCTGCTGCCAACGGCCTTCCAATGGTATTCAATAGTCGGTTAACTTCCTGCGCGAGATGTTCGACCACAAGAAGAGCAAAGAACCATGCCACATTATTCAGAACGTCATCACTGAGCGAAACGAACAGCGCTATCACTGGAAACGTAACAATATAGACCGCAAGAATAGCCAGGAAAAAGTGCTGGATAACAAACGACCACTCCTTTCGAGGGCGCGCCAATATCTCTCGATTGCTATAGCTATAGAAATCAGCACCAACGATCAAGACCACAAAAGAGAGCGACGCCATAAATAGCCCGTACTGCCCTACATCGCCTGGCGTCAAAAAACGCGCCAGAGCAAACACCAGGACAAAGCGACTACCCATGGCAAAAACTCTAAGCGACAGGTTGACTGCTCTTGCCGAATATCCGGTCATTACAATTTTAGAAACGGGATATTATCCACCACACCAACAAATATTACTCTGCGAACAACTTCTCGAAATAAGCAACCGTCTCCTTCAACCCGTCTTCGAGTGAAACCGAAGGCTCCCAGCCTATCGCATCCTTAGCAAGAGAAATATCGGGTTTTCTTTGACGAGGATCATCTACTGGCAATGGCTTATGAATTATTTTTGACGGCCCCTTAACCAGCCCAATAACCTGCTCGGCCAATTCCAGCATACTGTATTCACCAGGATTACCTAGATTCACAGGGCCAGTAATGTCCTTAGCTGTCGACATGAGTCTGACAAACCCCTCGACCATGTCATCGACATAACAGAAACTTCGAGTCTGTTGTCCATCACCATAGATAGTTAGGTCATCACCTCGTAGCGCCTGAACAATAAAGTTACTAACCACTCGCCCATCGTTGGGATGCATTCTCGGGCCGTATGTATTGAATATACGCGCGACCTTTATCTCAAGCTCATGTTGGTGAAAGTAATCAAAAAACAACGTTTCCGCACACCGCTTCCCTTCGTCGTAACAGGCACGCGGACCGATTGGATTAACTCTTCCCCAGTAGGACTCAGGTTGCGGATGAACCTCGGGGTCACCATAAACTTCTGAAGTAGACGCCTGAAAGACACGTGCCTTCACGCGCTTTGCCAAACCCAACATATTGATTGCACCGTGCACACTGGTTTTTGTCGTCTGCACAGGATCATGCTGGTAGTGAACAGGTGATGCTGGACAAGCTAGATTATATATCTCATCAACTTCTACGTAGAGGGGGAATGTAACGTCATGACGCATCAGTTCAAAATGTGGATGCCTCATAAGATGAGTAACATTTTTTTTGCTACCCGTAAAATAATTATCTACGCACAGCACATCATGACCTTCATCAATCAAACGCTCACATAGGTGTGATCCTAGAAACCCTACGCCACCTGTCACCAATGTTCTAATCATATATATTCACTTTTATATTTTAAATTACTTAATGATCATTCGCCTCAGCTGAAACGCTTCGGCAGCATTAACTCCAACTGTAGCACCTCTCCAAGAAGCCAAACTCTCAACAGCTTTTACTGACCTCGGGTGAGGATAGGCGCGCATCTCTTCTTTATAGCAATGCAAGGCCCGCATCTTCGCATCTATTGTATCGCTGATATCAACAAACCAATTTGGGGAAAACTTTTCCGAAGGCAAACCGAAACGCCATTCAGTTGACGAGGGCACTTCGAAACTAAGCAGCAAATCAACCGAATGTTCTGGCTGAGGCCTGCATGCCGTTAGTACTGCATTGTATGTGACGCTATGATCAACATTCACATCATGTTCAAAGTGGGTATAAACCGTCGATGGAAGGACTGTTTGTACGATTGACTCAACAGCTTTAACAACGTCTAGACGAGCAATCTCATCCATTCGATTATCGGGGAACGGAATTCGAAAGATCTTTGATATGCCAAGAACATCCGCCGCAGCATCAGTCGCACTACGAAGAGCTGACAACTCGCATTCATTTATCTTATTGTTGCCATCATCTCTCGAAGCCAGACCATTACCGAGAAGCAGAAGCACCACATGTTCGCCATTTGCTGTATGACGAGCAATTGTGCCTCCACACCCTAGCACCTCATCATCTGGGTGCGCAGCTACAACCAATACCGTCAAAGCACATCCTCCTCTCTTATGAGGTGATTTTCCTCTAACGAAGAGGCACACTCTTTTCCTATAAACTCCCTCATTCTAGTGGTTGGGATCCCTATCCCTGGACGCTTAGCCCCGACATTATCCTCGCTTAGTTGCTCACCTTTCGCGATTGGAGCAAGCGTACAGACACTCCGAAAATACTCCTTAGAGAGTTCAATATCCGCATCGGATGGAATAACCTGTTGCTTGCCCAGCGCACTCTCAACATGCCGGATTCTCGACACCCACACTTTCAACTCATCAGGTTCAAGTGACTCATCTGCATGAAAAGCAATCTCCTCGCGCGACATAATCAAACGCTTCTCAAGCATTACCGCCCCTAACCCTATCGCAAGCACATCCAGGTCATCATCCCTTGCGGGCGAAGAGAACCCGCATGGAATTTTATAGCTATGATTCAAGTATGAGATAGCCTGCATATTCATCTGCTCTGGAATACTTGTATGAAAATCGTGGAGCAGCAACAGGTTTCCGCCACCACACGTCCGAGTCCACTCTACAAGATCATCCAAATTCTTCTCTGCAGCCGGCCCAAGATCCACAATCAATGATTTACCCGTGGCTGCTATCTTTTCGACCAGCTGCCTATAGGTAATATCCCAAGCACCAATTTTATGCACAGCAACATTCAGTTTCTCCAGCCTATCGACGCCGCCGACATAGTCAACGGTAGCAAAGAAATCGACACCATGGGCCAAACATGCCTTCTGAACCTCTGACCACTCATCATCAGAAAAGCTTAGTCGCTCAAACATCTCTTTCATGTTCAAAACATGCTCAACACCACCTGCAGAGAATCGATACTCAACCTCATCATCAGATAACTGGTCTGGATCGATCATTTGAAATTTCACTGCATCCATTCCTGCATCGGCAGCTGCAGCAATCAAATCAAGTGCTTTGCTTAGCTCACCTAAACATGTCGTTCCAACCTCGGCCACCAAATAACAAGGCTGTCCACTTGCTATAGCTCGACCATTGATCTCGAATAAATTTTCACTATTCACTTCCACTCCCCATACCCACCAACTTCTTCATCACTCATATGACGTCAGTATTTCAAGACTCTTTGAACCATGATTAAAGAGCAAATCAACAATACTGACATAGGGTTCAAATCCACCATGGTATTGCTTATAGACAGGATGATGATAGTCATGAAAACTTAACTCAATGCCTGCGCTCTCAAATGCATTACCATTCAGATAATCACGCCCAAAAGGCCCTGATATATATTTTGTTGCACCAACAGACTGACAGAGATTCAGAATCAACTCACTCTTTACGCCCTCAACTATCATTTCAGAACTGTAGAGTAGGTTCACATTGATTCCGAGAACATCAAGAAGGTATTGAGTACTCTCTTTTAGGCACTCACCAAGCTTAGGCCACTCCCTGGCATAATAATTCTCAAAGAATGTTTTATGTTCATGAAAACATGGCGCTTGGGAGTAGCTATGTAGCAGTGTCTGCCAATGTTTTTTCCTCCACGGCTGGCCATTATCAATCTCAATTTGACTGATTAGCGGTTGTCCTAGGCCAGCTGTCTTAACCGGCACCGTCAGCCATTTAATGCCTTCTTTTGTGCGAACCTTGTTTCGGTTTGTAAACCTTGTTTTGGAACTTCTTTCTAGCGCGACATCATCCAACACAATATGTACATCACTTTGAGCAATCCTGTCGAAATATCCCAGCCATGGAAGGTAGGCCGGTTGCATAATAGAAACAATCATGCACATCTCGCCTCTCGAGTAAGGTAGACCGTAAAATCTCTTGGATGGTAGTCGTGCCGAAACACAAGCCATGGGCTTAGCGATTGACAGAAAGCCACTGTCTTGAGTGGATCTGCATAAAACTCATTTTCGCTCTTATCTTCTGTCCAGCCACTTAATGTATTAAATGCCACACCAACCCTAGCCAATTCCCACATCCGGGTCACGGTTCTTTTAATAGCTTCTTCACCACTTTCTCGATAGCTATAAAATAGACCGCTAGCAAATACGTAATCGAATTCTTCATCCAGCACTGTCTGACTGTCGAGAATGCTCCCTTCAATAAAGCGAAGACCGGGGTTATCTCTTGCTGCCTGCTCAAGCAGCTTAGCACTCAGATCGACACCGGTGTATTCAACTTCAATGCCACACGCTTCCATCCAACATGCAAAATGTCCGAGACCGCACCCAACATCCAACACCCGCGCACCTTGCAACTTTCCAACACCGGAAAGCACCTCGAAGCGAAGTCGCTGTCCCTCCTCACTACCCCAGTTAAGTGATCTAAATGAACTACCATGAGCCTTTAAAAGTTCGCTATAGAGAGACGCTGTATGTCGCTCATCATTGCTAATCACCATCCCAACACATCCCCTTTAGCGAGCAAACCATTATCAGACAGGTACTCAATATCCGTCAGAATCAGGGCACCTTTACCACAACAGACTACCGGACCAGATTCCAGGATCTCCACCACCTCACCCGCACTACACGCCAACTTACCAGCCCCCCTGTATACCTCAGCTCTCCACACAGTTATTCTCTCTCCATCTCGCATAGTAAATGCTCCCGGATATGGTTTGGCCACTGCCCGAATCAGGTTCATTACTGTTTCTACCGACTGCTGCCATTCAATCACACCATCCTCAGGTCGACGCGCAGGGAACGTTGTTGCCAGCCGTTCATCTTGAGGATCTGCATGCACCCGCCCTGTTAGCATTTGACCTACCACTTCTCTTGTAATTTCAGCATAGAGTGGGTAGAGCCTGTTGAGTGCGTCACCGACATCCTCGTCCTGAGAAAGACTGTACTCTCGTTGAACAATGACATCGCCACAATCGACACCCTCATCAACAAAATGTGCCGTTAGACCTAATTGTGACTCTCCGTGGATTATGGCCCAATTGATCGGCGCCCTCCCGCGATATCTGGGCAATAGGCTCGGGTGCAAATTAACCGCCCCTATCCTTGCTCTCTGCAGCAATTCAAGTGGGAGAAGATAACGATAATCTGTAATCCAGATAAGATCGGGGTTCGTTAATTCGGTAAAATCTACCAGCGCTGTTGTGCGCCCGCTTGATCTGATGACAGGCAATCCTAACTCGTGCGCCAAACTATTGACTGACTCATAGCGCACTCCATCCTCTGGGTCATCAGGGTGTGCAACCACACCCACAACGACAACACCGGCAATACCACACAACTCTCTTAGAACGGTCGTACCAACCGTGTGATTACCCAGAAAAAGAATCCTCATTTTGCAAACTTTTCAGCAACCACTCTCCACTCAGCATGTACGAGATAGTCTGGACTCAACATCTCTCTATACTCCATGTGCTGAAGTGACCTAACACTCCAACCTTTCGACAGCGCATGTTCCACCTGATTGCGACCTAAAAAGCTGATTTGACCAACACCGACCAAAGTTCCACCATCAATCTCCCTCGTTAGGCCATCAGCATCACTACTACCAGCAGCTCGGCTGCTGTGTAGGTCGCTATAGGGGTTGAAAAAGAAAAGTCCACCAACCTTCAATACCCGGCGCACCTCTTCTAGCGCTAGCTGAATGCCGCTAAACGGTGCACATGTCAGCGCTCCACGGTCTATCACCATATCGAAACTCGACTCTTCAAAAGGCAGGTCCGTGAAGTCTGCCACTCTTAGATCGCCTCTCAGCCCATCTTCGGCAAACCGTTTTCTAGCGGTTGCAATCGCACTCTCAGAGGCATCAACCCCTGCAACTGTAAAACCTTCACGTGAGGCGAACCACAGATTACTAGCCGTACCACATCCAACTTCCAATATTCTGATCTGAGAACGCTCAACACCCTTGGGTGCATTTCTCAGGACAAAAGAGACAATCACATCCCACGGGTAGCGCTGCTGATGACCATCACTGTATTTCTCCTCCCAGACCTGATCAAAGGTTGGTACTGTTTCAACGCTCATGAAAGTCCTCCCAGCTAAATCGATGCCCTGCTGGAACATCACGTTTTACAGTTAATCCCACCAACGCCTCACTCAGTTTGGGTGGAATACCCGAGCCTGGGCGGTGAAAAACCATGGAGTTGCGCTCGACAATTTCACCTAATCGCATCGCTCGACTAGCCGTACACGAGAGCCTGAAATCGTGCCGACTCATCATCTCAGCCTTTGTGGGTGCAACAATTGAACTACCAAGCGCCGATTCAATATTCCTGATATCCCGCACCAAAAATCCAAACTCCTCAGGATCTGTAGAGAAACGATGATCAGGCCCCGGCATGTGTTTGTTAAGCGTGAAGTGTTTCTCCACAAAGCACGCTCCCAACGCAACTGCTCCAGCTGCAGCAACCGTTCCCTCGGTGTGATCACTAAAGCCAACGGGTAACCCAAACAGCTGCGAGAGCGTAGGCACTCGACGTAAATTTATATCCTCAGGTGGTGTCGGGTAACTGGATGTACAGTGAAGCAGTAGCAGCGCATCTCCACCTGCAGATCGGTATGCACCAACCGCATCATCTATTTCAGCCACGGTTGCCATGCCTGTCGAAAGCACTGTTGGCACTTCTGATCTAGCCATCTCTCGAATTAGATCGAGGTGGGTCAAAAAATCTGAGCCATTTTTAATCAATGAGACGCCGAGCTCCAACAAATCCCTCAGACTGCTAATACCCGTTGGCGTACTAAAGAAAGTCACACCCCGCTCGTCACAGTGCGCCTTGAGTTCAGCCAATTGCATCGAACTCAACTCACAACGTTTAAACATCTCATATTGCGACTCAACAATCTCCCGCCCTTGAGATATATAACGATATGTAAGACTTTTATCAGAGAGAAAATCCTCAGTAACATAGTTCTGAAATTTTACCCCATCAGCACCAGCATCCACCGCTGCGTCGATAGCCTGATGCGCAATTTTCATATCACCGTTGTGATTGATCCCAATCTCAGCGGCAATAAAACAGGGAGTGTCGTCACCTAGACGGCGCCCCCCCATCTGGACATAGCTACTCACCCATCATCTCCTTGACCACTCGCGACGCTCCCGCCCCATCGACATAATTCAAGCCGCCCCCCCCCATTAATGACAATCGCTGTTGATCCATCAATAACTCAGTCAATACTCGTGTAACTCTGTCGGGCGTATCGTTATCTAACCAGCCCAAGCTAATACCTGCCCCGAGTCGATCAAATTCGGCCGCGATGGGTGCCTGATTATCTGCCAACACCATCAACAACATTGGAAGTCCCTTGCAAGCCATCTCCAGGCAGATACTGCCGGCTGCCGACACTGCCACATCTGCCCAAACCATTAGTGATGCCATTTCGTCACGATAAGGTACGAGCTTAAGATTATGTGGTCGGCCGGAGAAAATGGATACAACGCCCTTCTCAATAGTGGCTTGCGTTTCACTGCTTGCCCCAGTCAGACAGGTAATATCGAGTGGAGTGCTCATCTGTGCTAGCCCCTGAAGCACCAACAACAACTCACCCGTTTCTGAGAGCCCACCAAGAGAGACGAGCACGCGTTGGGAACGTGCCTTCAGGGAAGCAGTTCGAACTTTTGCACCACCCTTGAACTGGGCTCTCAGCAGAGCATACTTTGCCCCTAGTAATACACGACCACCACCCTGTAATCGATAGTTACGTCGTTCTGCACCGACGTTTTGATCAAGGAGCAGATCAGCACAGTAATTCTCTAAACGTGCACCATCATCAATCACAAGCAGTTTGCTCTCACTCTGCACGGAACAGAGGTAGTCGTAACCAAAATCATATCCATCAACCACCACCCAGGAGGGATTACGTTCTGCAATTAGCAGCTTAAGCATGGTAAGACTGTCATGGCTCGCTTCCCGATCCGGAAGATCAATCCATTCATCTACGACATTGTCAACCGCACGTCGAGAGGCATCCGACTCGAGACAACCAACGCCCAGCACCTCGCACCCTATGGAACGCGCCTCACCTGCAAGTGCCAAGCTTCGGGTTAGGTGTCCCAGGCCAACCGCATCGGTGGCATCCGTTCTAACTATCAGCCTTCTCATCCAAGCCAAACCGGGTGCGAGCCAGGAACTCTGCATAATGAAAATCGGATTCAGTGTCAATATCAACACCACGGTCCCATGGCATTTCATACGCTGCCAGGGGGTAGATATAGTACTCTTTGGCCGTCTTGAATTGCTCTACATCCAATATGGTCACAGCACCATTCGCATTAACAACGTTAGGCGGTTCAGCACCACTCTTAGCCCCGCTACGGAACAACCACTCAGGTAGAAGAGGCGTAAGCAATCCATCCTCCATGATTTGCGCTGTTAATGGTGACTCAGAGGGCTTTGTCACACTCATCAATGAAGCGGTACCTTTCTCGCTGAACATCGCCATCGCCGCCCTGATATCTTCGCCAGTGCGAAAGGGTGAGGTAGGTAATAGAATAACCAGCGTGTCGAATTGTTCGCCTTGAAGCTCGAGCTCCTCGAGTGCATGTAACGCAACCTCAACGACACCGGCAGGATCACGGGCAAGTTCTGCTGGCCGCATAAAGGGAACGTCAACATGTAGCCGCTTCGCCTCTGCAACAACCGCCTCGTCTTCAGTACTAACAATTAAGCGATCACAAATCCCCGAATCTCGCGCAGCGATTACGGTCCACTCCAGCAGTGATCGGCCCAGCAGCGGCATGATGTTTTTCCTAGGTAATCGGGTCGATCCTGCCTTGGCAGGAATAAGAGCTAACACTCTCATTTCTCCTCCCCCAAAATCGACACCAGCTGCCTAACCACATAATCTTGCTCACTCTCTTTCAACGCCGGATAGAGTGGCAAGGTTATAGCTGCGCTGTAATAGCGCTCAGCTTCGGGATAGTCGCCGGGTTTAAATCCCTGCGCACGATAAAATGGCTGCAGATGCACCGGAATATAGTGAACATTCACACCGATCCCTGCATCCCTGAGCCGATCGAACACCTCTCTGCGACTTGCTGTATTGCTAAGTTTAATGACAAAGAGATGCCACGCCGAACTGTTGCACGACGGGATACTCTGAGACGTTAATGGCAAATCTTTCAGTAGCGATTGATATCGATTCGCTAGTGCAAGACGCTTCGCCAGAAACTGATCAAGCCGACTGAGTTGAGACAGACCCAGAGCAGCTTGAAAATCGGTAAGACGATAATTGAAACCAAGCTCAAGTTGTTCGTAGTACCATGCGCCATCAGAATCTCCATGCATCTTGGATTCATCCCGCGTAATACCGTGCGAACGATGCAAATTAATGCGCTCAGCTAAGTCACTATTGTTGGTCACTACCATACCGCCCTCACCTGTCGTAATCATCTTGACAGGATGAAAGCTAAAAACCGTTGCATCGGAGTAACTACAGCTACCTATTTCACCACCGCAATAGCGCCCACCAATTGCATGCGCTGCGTCTTCAACCACACGAAAATCATACTGTTTCGACAGACTATGAATAGCCTTCATATCGCATGAGCAACCACCAAAATGTACCGGTACAACAACCTTCGGTAGCCTCCCTTCGCGCTCAGCTCGAATCAGCTTGAACGCAAGCGCTTCGACACTCATATTTAATGTAGCTGGGTCGATATCAACAAAATCGACCTCTGCACCGCAGTAGAGCGCACTATTGGCAGTCGCAACAAACGTATTCGGCGACGTCCAGAGCCGGTCTCCCTTACCCAAGTTGAGCGCGCTAAACACAAGGTGGAGTGCTGCCGTGGCGCTGCTCACAGCCACACCATGCTCTGCACCACAGCGCGCTGCTACGGCCTTTTCAAACTTAGGGATCAGCGGACCTTGTGTAATCCAATCCGAGCGCAACACACGATCGACCGCATCAATATCATCCTGACCTATCTCCTGTCGTGCATAGGGGATCATTCTTCAGCCATGGTGTTGAACTGTTTAATCTCATCCACGTTGAGAAAACGTGGATTTGATCCTGAACTATATTCAAACCCACGTTGCACCGCCTTACCCTGCTCGCCCATGGCATTGGTCTTATAATCAATTTCCAACTGGTGGAACTTGATCGCAGGACGCAACACAAAATGATCGTCGAATTCTAGCGTTAAGTGCGAATCATCCGCTGGACACATAATTTCATGGAGCTTTTCACCAGGTCTTATACCAATTACACACTGCTCCAGACTGGGGGCCATCGCCGTGGCCAGATCGACAATCCGAACAGAGGGTATCTTAGGCACAAAGATTTCACCCCCAAACATGCGATCAAAATTATTAACAACAAAATCCACGCCTTGCTGAAGGGTGATCCAGAATCGGGTCATTTCAGAATCGGTGACTGGAAGCTCGGTGACACCCTCAGAAATGAGCTTGCTAAAAAAGGGAACGACCGATCCACGTGATCCCACCACATTGCCATATCTTACGACGCTAAACTCAGGGCCCTCCTCACCGGCAATGTTATTCGCAGCCACAAATAGCTTGTCTGATGCCAGCTTAGTCGCACCATAGAGGTTAATCGGATTTGCAGCCTTATCCGTAGATAACGCGATAACCTTTGAAACACCAGTGGCTATCGCTGCGCTTATCACATTTTCAGCGCCTATAATGTTCGTCTTTATGCACTCGAAGGGGTTATATTCCGCAGCGGGCACCTGCTTCAACGCTGCCGCATGAATCACGTAGTCGATACCGCGCATTGCCTGCTTAAGTCTCTCACCATCACGCACATCACCGATAAAATAACGCATGCAAGAATCGTCATAAGTCTGCTGCATCTCAAACTGCTTTAGCTCATCACGCGAAAATATCACCAATCTTTTGGGGCGGTAATTCGAAAGTATGGTCTCAGTATATTTCTTGCCAAACGAGCCAGTTCCCCCAGTAATCAGGATTGATTTTCCATCGAACATTTAGTTATCCACAGTAGAGTTAGAATTCAATGTGCTCGGAGCATTACCGCACGAGAGTCGGTGCCTCGACCTTGATACACCAGCAACTGAGAGAATATCTCGTTAGCCACTTCAGTCACACCCCAAGACCTTAAAAACTGTGATCTCAAGCACAACTTCCACTCAATCTGGCACGCACGAACACAATCGAGGATTCTTATTTACAATCATACAGATAGGAGAACAGCCGGCCAAGCTCACCCAATAATACAAGCAGCTTCGCACATTCACTTGGATAATACTTGAACTTCCACTAACATCAGCCTATCAGCGTCATGCTGCTAACATAATAACGTGATGGAATATGGCAACGTCGAACACAAGTACACACATCAGCGGACTCGCAAGACGCCTTGTCAATGATGGGCTCCTGTCAGAACAAGACGCAAATGCTGCAACAGAGCAGGCAAGCAAGAAGAAAACCCCTTTTGTAAGCTATCTCGTTGAAAACAATATTGTTATTGGAAAGGAGATAGCGTGGGCTGCCGCCCAAGAGTTTGGTGTACCTGTCTTTGATATCGAGGTTATTGACCGCGAATCGATACCAGCAACCCTGGTCAGTGAAAAGCTGATTCAACAGCACAGAGCACTCCCGCTGTTCAAGCGGGGCAACAGACTCTACGTCGCCCTCTCCGATCCTACCAATCTTCAGGCGCTAGATGAGATTAAATTTCACACTGGCGTCAATACTGATGCCATTCTCGTCGAGGAAGAGTCGCTCAACAAGATGATCGAGAAGGTTCTTGAAGAACAAGACAGCAGTAGCATGTCCGATCTTCTTCTTGATGCCGACCTTGAAAATCTCGATATCACTTCGGGCGAAGAAGATCAAGGTGATGCCGGTGATCTGGACGTAGATGATGCGCCAGTTGTCCGTTTCGTTAACAAGATCCTTGTTGACGCAATCAACAGGGGGGCATCAGACATCCATTGCGAACCCTTTGAAAAATTCTACCGTGTTCGTTATCGCCAAGATGGCATTCTTCATGAGGTTGCTACTCCTCCAGTTAATCTATCAACAAGAATTGCCGCTCGAATCAAGGTAATGTCGCAACTAGACATCGCTGAGCGCCGTGTACCGCAAGATGGTCGAATGAAGATGAAGCTCTCGAAGAACAGAGCTATCGATTTCCGTGTCAGCAGCTGCCCAACTCTATTTGGTGAAAAGATCGTAATGCGTATTCTTGACCCAAGTAGCGCAAAGCTAGGCATTGATGCTCTTGGTTATGAAGCTGAACAGAAACAGCTCTATCTTGACGCACTTTCCAAACCACACGGAATGATCCTTGTAACAGGACCAACTGGTAGTGGTAAGACTGTATCTCTGTATACCGGCCTCAACATACTCAATACACCAGACCGTAATATATCAACCGCTGAGGATCCCGCTGAAATCAATCTCCCGGGCGTAAATCAGGTGAACGTGAACCCTAAAGCGGGACTCGACTTCGCCTCTGCGTTACGATCATTCCTTCGTCAAGACCCCGATGTGATCATGGTGGGTGAGGTCCGAGATCTCGAGACTGCAGAGATTGCCATAAAAGCTGCACAAACAGGTCACATGGTTCTATCGACGCTACACACCAATGATGCCCCACAGACTTTAAGTCGACTTCTAAACATGGGTGTTGCACCGTTCAATATTGCATCTGCTGTTAACCTTATCATCGCCCAGCGTCTTGGGCGTAGATTGTGTGAAAAATGTAAGACAGTAGAAGAAATACCTCATGACACCCTTATTCAGGAAGGTTTTACTGAAGAGGAGCTTCCAAAGCTCACTATCTATGGCGCGAACGGATGCGACCAGTGTACTGACGGTTACAAAGGACGCGTCGGCATCTATCAGGTAATGCCGATCTCTGAAGCTATAGAAAGAATCATCATGGAAGGTGGGAATGCTCTTCAGATCGCTGATCAAGCCCGAAAAGAGGACATCCCTGACCTGAGAGAGTCCGGCTTGGAGAAGGTCAGGCAGGGCGTAACCAGTTTAGAAGAAGTCAACCGCGTAACAAAGGAATAAGGAATGCCCATGGCGGAACAAGCATCGCAGAAACAGCTGACCTTTGCATGGATCGGGACTGATAAAAAGGGCAGAAAGGTCAAAGGTGAAACCAATGCCACGAATGCTGTGGCAGTTAAGGCTGATCTGCGGCGCCAGGGCATCGCCCCTATCAAGGTCAACAAAAAAGCCTCGCCCCTCTTTGGCGGCCAACGAAAACAGAAAATCACGACAGGTGACATCGCTGTTTTTGCACGTCAGCTGGCAACCATGATGTCTGCGGGTGTACCACTGGTACAGTCTTTTGAGATTGTAGGCAGAGGGCATGACAATCCCAGTATGGCTAACCTACTGCTAGGTATTAAGGCTGATATTGAGGGCGGAACAACGCTTGCCGAGGCTTTAGGAAAACATCGCATATATTTTGACGATCTCTTTTGTAACCTCGTCAAAGCAGGTGAGCAGGCCGGTGTTCTTGAAGAACTCCTGCACAAGATCGCTACCTACCTTGAGAAGACTGAGGCGATCAAGAAAAAGATCAAAAAAGCTCTCTTCTATCCTGTCGCGGTAATTGTTGTTGCCTTCATCGTTACGACCATTCTCATGATCTTTGTTATTCCGCAATTTCAGGACCTATTCGCCAATTTTGGTGCTGAACTTCCTGCCTTCACCCTTTGGGTCATCGGTTTATCAATCTTCTTCCAGGAGTGGTGGTGGGCTATTTTCGGCGTGATCGGACTTGCTGTGACGGCATTTATGGATGCCAAGAAGAAATCTAGAAAATTTGCACATGCACTCGACAGAATGGCGCTAAAGATGCCAATTTTCGGCGTGATTCTGCATAAATCAGCTGTAGCTCGCTACGCACGAACTCTATCTACAATGTTCGCCGCCGGTGTTCCACTAGTTGAGGCCCTTGAGTCAGTGGCAGGCGCTACCGGCAACATCGTCTATTCAGAAGCTGTTATGCAGATGCGTGAAAATGTCGCAACTGGTCAGCAGCTTCAACTTGCTATGAAGCAGACCAATATCTTCCCCAGCATGGTCATTCAGATGGTCGCCATTGGTGAGGAGTCTGGTTCACTCGATAGCATGCTCAGCAAGGTTGCCGACTTCTATGAAGAGGAGGTCGACAATGCTGTCGACGCCATGAGCAGCCTCATGGAGCCGTTAATTATGGCTGTACTGGGTGTCCTGATCGGTGGTTTGATTATCGCCATGTACCTCCCCATCTTCAAGCTGGGTTCTGTCGTATAAGAACTCGTCCTTAGACCGAAGGAGAACCATTAGCCAGCCCTCTGAGGCTGGCTAATTTTTAGCCCACATGATTGTTGATCTACTACAAACCAACCTAGCGTTACTTCTCTCCTGCACTGCACTCTTTGGTCTAATCATCGGCAGCTTCCTCAATGTGGTAATCCATCGACTACCAATTATGATGGAACGCGATTGGCGTGCTCAGTGTGAAGAATTTCTAAACGACAATGAGACGACTGAGAACACAGCCTTCAACCTTTTAGCACCCGGCTCTCGTTGTCCAAAATGCGAGCACTCAATCACTGCACTTGAGAACATCCCGCTCGCCAGTTACCTCTGGTTGAAGGGAAGATGCTCAGAATGTGGCACCCCTATCTCTCCCCGTTATCCGATTATCGAACTTGTCACCGCCATACTATCAGTCACGGTTGTCTGGCATTTTGGATTCACCATCCAGGCAGCCGCTGCACTCGCACTTACCTGGGCATTGATCACCCTTTCAATGATCGATTTCGACCAGCAGCTTCTTCCCGACTCCATCACCCTCCCCTTTCTCTGGTTGGGCCTGATCCTAAGTCTTTTCGGTGTATTCGTAGATAGTCACACCAGCATCATTGGCGCGCTTGCTGGATACCTATCACTCTGGGCTATTTTTCACCTGTTCAGACTACTTACCGGCAAGGAGGGTATGGGCTACGGCGATTTCAAACTACTCGCTCTCTTTGGAGCCTGGTTAGGTTGGCAACTGCTGCCAGTCGTCATCCTGCTCTCATCTCTGGTAGGCGCTGTGGTTGGTATTTCACTCATCGTGCTGCGAGGCCACGACCGAAATATCCCGATACCTTTTGGCCCCTATCTAGCCGCTGCTGGCTGGATTGCCATGCTCTGGGGTCAAGATCTAACGCAGGCCTACCTGGCATGGGCCACCTAGCCATCAATACCCGATGTATGTAGTTGCGTTAACAGGAGGCATTGGCAGCGGCAAATCTACTGTAGCGGAGCTGATTGCAGCCCATGGCATCACAGTCATTGATGCCGATGTAATTGCACGCCATGTGGTTGAACCAGGCATGCCAGCTCTGGAGCAAATCACACATACATTCGGTCACGATCTACTGCAAGCCGATGGCTCACTTGATCGAGCCGCACTGCGACAAACAGCTTTTTCCAACGACAAACAACGACTGCGTCTGGAGGCCATTCTCCACCCACTCATCCGTGGTGAGATCATGACTTCGATCGCAGCCAGCCAGTCACCTTACACCCTGCTGGTTATCCCACTGCTGTTCGAATCGGGTGGTTACACCTTCGTAGATGCCACCATTGTCGTTGACTGTCCCGAACAGTTACAGCTACAACGCACCACAGAACGCGATAAGGTCTCAGAGTCCGATGCTCGAAAAATCATGGCGAGTCAGTGGTCGCGCCAAGATCGTCTAGAAGCGGCTGACCACATCATCCACAATAACGACGACATAAATTCACTGTGGGAGCAGGTGGACACGCTCCACCAACAACTACTCGAAACCGCAGCAGACACCACATAGATTCACAGATTCAATTTGCCACACTCGCGACACTGGAGGAGAATATAGCTCCAAACAGAATCTGGAAATCTACCTAGATTAAGCGCATGCAAGACAGGGTAATCTACGAGCAGCCACTCAATGAAAGAGTGCGCACCTTTATGCGGCTGGAGTTTCTCTTCAGGCAGTGCCGCCACTACCTGCGTGGTGACTCGGTTTGGAACAGTCGTGCCGCACTAACTACCCTGCTCGACATCCTCAACATCATCAGCGGAAAAACCGACCTTAAAACCGAGATCCTTAAGGAGCTGGAGCGTCATACCAGCTACCTTGCCGATCTCGAAGAGAATCCAGATGTAGATCGCGAGCGACTTGAGGATATTCTTGATGATCTCGACAATCTGATCGACAAACTCCACGATGTAAGCGGCCAGATTGGCCAGTCACTAAAGGGTCATGAGTTCCTGAGTAACATTCGTCAACGCAGTACGATACCTGGCGGCAGCTGCGATTTTGACATTCCCGCTTACCACTACTGGCTGGAACAGCCCGCCAAGCGTCGCATGAGCGACCTGAAATCATGGCTCGACGAGCTGGTTATCGTGGAGCAGTCACTCGACCTGATTATGCATCTCATCCGTCATAGCACACTGCCCAAGAAACTTGAGGCGGAGAGCGGCTTTTTTCAGGCAACACTCGACTCAAACAATCCTTGCCAGTTGGTCCGCGTCGCCCTGCCACGTAGCTCGACCCTCTTCCCAGAGATCAGTGGCGGCAAGCATCGCATCACCATCCGCTTTATGGAACAGCCCGAGATGGAAGGGCGTCCGGTACAGAGCAAACAGAGCGTCGCCTTTGAGCTGACATGCTGTGCGATTTAACCGCTGGAGTCTCGCAAAATGAGTAAACCCTTGACCGTCTCCTGCCCAACTTGCGGAAAGGCCGTCGACTTCACACCAAAATCCACCTGGCGCCCCTTCTGTAGTGAGCGCTGTCGACTTATAGATCTGGGTGAGTGGTTCGCTGAGGAGCACAACATACCCGGCGATGAACTGCCTCCTCGACACCCTGATGACGACGAGCCATCTGGGTACTAATTAGCAGCCCAGAAGGCGCTGATGGCCGCTACACCCTGCGCACCGCACCGATACGCCTCTGATACCATCTCACCACTCATTCCACCCAGTGCGTAAACTGGCATAGGCTGATCGTTGACCATTGCCGCAAAACGCTGCCAACCAATTGGCTTTACGTCCGGGTGTGAAACCGTCTTTTGGACCGGAGAGAGCACGGCAAAATCAACATCGATTGCTGCCGCGTGCGCAAGCTGCTCGGCCGAGTGACACGATGCAGCGACGTAATAATCGTTATCGAGTGGCCGACTCTGCAGCGACAGCAGGCGTTGGCTATCGAGGTGAACCCCATCGGCACCCACCGCCTCAACCATCTCCGGCGTCGCATTCAGTAACAACTTCGCACCAATCGAGCGTGTTTTCTCTAAGGCGGCGTTAGCCAGCTCCAGATAGGCCTTCTGGTCAAGCCGTTTAGCACGCAGCTGCACCAAACGGATACCTTGATCGAGTGCCCCCTGAAGGTAGAGGAGAAATCGCTCTGAGTTGTCTGCAGGCTCACCGGTAATCAGATAGTGTGGAGGCAGCTCAAGCGCACTCACTATCGGGCGATTAGCCGCAGGAAACTCGATTTCACGGAGCTTTGCAATCGGTTGCCATTCGATGGGCTGTTCTTCACGACCAGAAGCCTCGCCCTGATACTCATCCACCCGCCAGACATGCAGCACAACTGTGCGATCGGCATAATCGAAAGGAACCGAAATCAGCCGTCTGTAGCGGCATGGGATGATACCGAGCTCTTCATCAAGTTCGCGAACCAGCGCGGCCTGCTCACTCTCTCCCGCCTCGATCTTTCCACCAGGAAACTCCCACAGCCCACCTTGGTGCAGGTGTTTGTGACGCAACGCAAGCAACACCCGCTCTTCACGATCGATAATCGCAGCGACAACAATATTAATTGGGGCAGTGGAGGAGATGACAGTCACCCGTGACGCCAGAGGAGTATCGCCTCAGGTCCGGTACTCGGCGTTGATTTTGACATACTCGTGCGAGAGATCGCTGGTCCAGACAGTCGCTGCTGCATGGCCACGCGCAAGTGCAACGTTAATGGTGATCTCTTCACGATCCATTACAACCTGACCGGCTGACTCCTGATACTCTTCGACACGACATCCAGCCCGCACGATGCAGACCTCATCAAGATGGATCGTTACCGCCTCAAGATCCAGAGAATCGACGCCGGCACGACCAACGGCGGCCAGAATACGCCCCCAGTTTGGATCGGAAGCAAAAAAGGCTGTTTTAACCAGTGGTGAGTGGGCGATCGTATAGGCAACCTGACGACACTCTTCTACGCTCTCCCCAGCCGTCACCTCAACGGTAATAAATTTTGTTGCGCCCTCACCATCACGAATAATCGCCTGGGCCAGCTCCTGACAGACCTCTATCAGCGCCTCTCGCAATTCAGCGTAGCCAACACTCATCTCACTCTCAATCTTGGCAATACGGCTGGCAGCCGTCGCAACCAGTACGCAGGCATCATTGGTCGAAGTATCACCATCGACCGTGATTGCGTTAAATGAGTTTGCAACGGCCTCTTCGAGCAACTGTTGTAGCAACTCACTTTCAACGGCTGCATCGGTCGCCACGTAGGCGAGCATGGTGGCCATATCGGGTCGAATCATGCCGGATCCCTTAGAGATACCGGTTACGGTAATCTCACCACCATCAATTGATACACGGCGACTACTCCCCTTGGCCATGGTATCGGTGGTCAAGATCCCGTGCGCAGCGTCACCCCAGGCGGTAAGCTCAAGTGCAGCGGCGGCGACTGGAATTGCTGCAATGATCTTTTCAGCTGGGAGTGGCTCGCCAATTACGCCGGTTGAAAAAGGGAGCACTGTCTCCGCAGCCACCCCCATCTGCTCAGCAACGGCCCTACAGCAACGTTGCGCATCTGCAATTCCCTGTGCGCCGGTGCCCGCATTGGCATTGCCGGTATTGATCAATAGGTAACGTGGAGTAACGTGGGCCAGATGTTGTTTGGCGATGGTAACGGGGGCTGCACAGAAAGCGTTACGAGTGAAAACGGCAGCACAACTGGCACTCTCTGGGAGCTCCATCAGCACCACGTCTCGACGCCCAGGCGTCTTGATGCCGGCCGAGGTGGTACCGAGCCTAAACCCAGCAACAGGGTGCATCTCTGCGATAGGTTTCAGACCGACTGCCATACTCAACGATCCACTTAACTAAGCTGACCGTGGCACTGCTTATACTTCTTGCCTGAACCGCAGGGACACGGCTCATTACGTCCGACCTTTCGCCCCTCACGGGTAAAGGGAGCCGCAGGAGAACCATCGCGCTCTGCCTCAGGCTCTGCAGGCGCTTCCTCACCACCCAACGCAGAAGCGTCGGCGTGCTGATAGGTCATTGGCACAGTACTACGACGCTGCTCCTCAACCGCCTCGACATCCTCCTCGGTGCGAACCACAACGCGCGCCAGAACACTCGCGACCTCAATCTTGATGCGGTCGAGCATCTCGCTAAACATCTCGAATGCTTCGCGCTTGTACTCCTGCTTGGGATTCTTCTGCGCATAGCCACGCAGGTGAATGCCCTGACGCAGGTAGTCCATCGCAGCGAGGTGCTCCTTCCAGTGCGAATCGAGCACCTTAAGCATCACCTCACGCTCAAAATTTCGCATCACACTGGGGGTCGCCAGGACCTCCTTCTCGGCATAGATTCGCTCCATCTCCGCATGGATACGCTTGCGCAGTGTCTCTGCGTGAAGCGTCTCATCCTCTTCAAGCCAACTCGAAACCTCGAGCTTGAGACCGAACTGCGTATCGAGTCCCTCTTCCAGTCCCGACACATCCCACTGCTCCTCGAGGCTCTGAGGTGGAATGTAGGTATCAATCGTCGTCTCGGTCACATCATCCAGAATATCGGTGATCGTCTCCTTGATATCCTCATCGGCGAGTAGCTCATTGCGCTGCTCATAGATCACCTTGCGCTGATCGTTGGCCACATCATCATACTCAAGCAGCTGCTTACGAATATCGAAGTTGTGCGCCTCTACTTTACGCTGTGCATTCTCGATTGCCTTGGTTACCCACGGATGTTCGATCGCCTCACCATCCTCCATGCCGAGCTTGCCCATCAGTGAGCCGACCTTGCCAGAGGCAAAGATACGCAGCAGGCTATCTTCGAGAGAGAGGTAGAAACGACTCGAGCCCGGATCACCCTGACGACCAGCACGACCACGCAGCTGGTTATCGATACGACGTGACTCATGACGCTCAGTACCGACTATATGCAGACCACCCGCCTCCAGCACCTTCTGGTGAGTCGCCTTCCACTCCTCGCGCATCTGCTCCCTGTCGCTCTCAGAGGCATCTTCACCGAGGCCCTCCAGGGCTACATCAAGATTGCCGCCGAGCACGATATCGGTACCACGGCCCGCCATGTTGGTAGCAATAGTCACCGAACCCGGACGCCCCGCCTGCGCCACAATCTCAGCCTCGCGCGCATGCTGCTTGGCGTTTAGCACCTCGTGTTTGACCTTGTTATCGCTCAGCAGCTTTGCGATCAGCTCCGAGACCTCGATTGAGGCAGTACCAACCAGCACTGGTTGTCCACGCTGCTGGCAGTCACGAATATCATCCAGAATGGCTTGATACTTCTCATCGCCAGTCATATAGATCTTGTCGCCCATATCGTCACGAACCATCGCCTGATTGGTCGGAATAACCACCGTCTCAAGGCCGTAGATCTGCTGGAACTCAAACGCCTCGGTATCGGCGGTACCGGTCATACCGGACAGCTTGTTGTAGAGACGGAAGTAGTTCTGAAAGGTGATCGAAGCGAGGGTCTGATTCTCGTACTGAATCGCTACACCCTCTTTCGCCTCAACCGCCTGATGCAGACCATCGGACCAACGACGCCCCGCCAGGGTACGACCGGTAAATTCATCGACAATCACCACCTGATTATCCTGAACGATGTAGTCAACATCACGCTGGAAGAGATTATGCGCACGCAGCCCGGCGGTGAAATGATGCATCAATGTCAGGTTAGCGGCATCGTAGAGGCTCTGCCCCTCGGCCAGCAGCCCAGACTCGCTCAGCAGCTCCTCAACACGCTGGTGACCATCCTCGGTGAGATGGATCTGACGACCTTTCTCATCGATGCTGAAGTCACCCTCGCCATCCTCTTCCTCCTGCTTCACCAGTTTTGGCACCAGCTCGTTGATCCGCTTGTAGAGCTCAGAGCTATCCTCAGCGGGACCGGAGATAATCAATGGAGTACGCGCCTCATCAATCAGGATCGAATCGACTTCATCGACCACAGCGAAATTCACCTCGCGCTGGACCTTCTCAGCCAGACTGAAAGCCATGTTGTCACGCAGGTAGTCAAAACCGAACTCGTTATTGGTGCCGTAACTGATATCGGCCGCATAGGCGTCGCGTTTCTCCGTCTGCTCCAGACCCGGCACTACGATTCCAACACTCAGTCCGAGGAACTCATAGAGCAGACGCATCCAGTTCGCATCACGCTTGGCCAAGTAGTCATTGACCGTGACGATATGCACACCCTTGCCCGAGAGGGCATTGAGGTAGGCGGGAAGGGTCGCCATCAGGGTCTTACCCTCACCGGTGCGCATCTCAGAGATCTTGCCCTGATGTAGCACCATGCCACCGATCAGCTGCACATCGAAGTGGCGCATACCCATCACACGACGACTCGCCTCACGAACGACCGCAAAGGCCTCATTCAACAGGTTATCCAGCGTCTCTCCGTCTTCGATGCGACGCTTAAAATCTGTGGTCTTGGCCTGTAACTCCTCATCGGAGAGCCCTTGCAGCCCCTCCTCCAGTGCCGTGATTTGCGCAACACTCTTGCGCATGCGCTTAACCAAGCGCTCATTGCGACTACCAAAAATCTTCCTGAACAGACTGCTGACCATTAGAGATAATTCCCGATTACCCGATTATTAAGAGCGGAATGATAGCGTAACTTGACGCTAAATCGCAGCGGCGATTGCCCATCGGTAATCCAATTGAGATGAATGAGAAGAAGCCGCCCTAACGGGCAGCCTTGATGTATTTAGATGGGTCGACTTCACGACCGTTGCGCAGCACTTCAAAATGGACATGAGGTCCGGTGGAACGGCCACTTGAACCCATTAAGGCGATGACCTGACCCTGATCGACACTATCACCCGCTTCGACCAGGTTCTCCTTGCTGTGACCATAGCGGGTCACGTAGCCCCCACCGTGATTAATTTCGACCATCTGACCATAACCCGACCGCTTGCCCGACCAGGTTACAACACCGGAAGCAACTGCAACCACGTTGGAGCCCATCTTACCCGCAAAATCGAGCCCTTTATGACGCTCTTGCTTGCCCGTGAAGGGGTCGGTGCGCTTACCAAAGCGAGATGAGAGCCAACCCTTCTCGATCGGCCGCCCCGCAGGGAAGACCTCCTTTTGTAGAGAGCGGCTCATCAACAGTGACTCCATCACGGTGAGCTGCTGTTCACGATCATCGATCTGCTGTTCAAGTTCGCTCAGCAGTTGAATGAAATCAGCAGAGGCGAGTGACTCCCCTTTCGCGGAGGGGGAAAATGGACCGCCTAATGCAGGTGGCGCCTCAAAGTCGAACTCCCCTTCATCGAGATTCGCAATTTTGGTCAGACGTTTGCCCAGTGCATTGAGTCGAATCACCTGAGCCTGAGCATCACCGAGCTTGATCGCCAGTGCATCCATATGCTCAGACATGGAGGTACGTAGCGCCTCGAGCTCCTGCTGCTGACGTGACACATCACTGCGCCACTCCTCTGAGACGGTTGAAACAGCAACCTTGCTATCCGTCGGCTGTCCCGCCCAGTAGCCTACGTAGAGCAGTGAGGAGCTAAACAACAGCAACAGAGAGAACAGCCCCAGCAGAACCCAGGGTGAGGTAAGCGTGATGACGCAGGCCTTGCGACAAGCGTTTGAATTTATGACAACGTTCATTTCGGCATCAAAACCTGAATCGATTACAATGAGTTGAAATTCGCAATGGAGCCTTCGCAGAGATCATGCCGGGCAAATCGACAAAACCGCTCTACCATCTACTCCGAGGCGTACTGCCTGATCGGGTCATTGCGCATGGCACACTACTGGCCAATTTTGAGCAGTTCATCGTCGAGCAACTTCCTGAACCGCTCAATGCACACTGTCGTGTCGCCAACCTGCGAAACGGTAATCTGATCCTCTATACCGATTCACCCGCCTGGTCGACCAAGCTTCGTTATTTGCTTCCAGCAATCAAACAGGCATTTGAGTCGCACTTTAAAACCGAGCTCAAGAACCTTTCGATCGAGGTCAAACCTGCACGACAAGCGCAAGCCCCACACCAGGGTCGGACAAAAATCTCACAAGCCAGCGCCGAACATCTGCGCCAATCTGCCGCTGCAACACCCTACGAACCACTAAAAGCCGCACTCGTACGGCTCTCACGTCATCCTAAGAGGGATTAACTCAGGTCGCTTGAACCGGCTTAATAAAGGAGATTGGTGCGCACTCGACATCTTCGAAGGTCACCTCTTCCCAGGCGCTTTCGTCTGCCATCAACGCTTTTAACAGCGTGTTATTCAACTCGTGTCCCGATTTGTGTCCACTGAAGGCACCAATCAGACTGCGACCTAGTAGATAGAGATCACCGATCGCATCAAGAATTTTGTGTTTTACGAACTCATCTTCGTAACGAAGACCATCTTCATTCAACACGCGGAAATCATCGACGACTATTGCATTGTCCTGACTACCACCGAGCGCCAGCTTGCGCTCACGCAGCTGCTCGATGTCACGCATAAATCCAAAGGTGCGCGCACGACTCACCTCTTTCACAAATGATGTGGTAGAGAAATCGATCAGCGCCTGCTGATTCTCTTCGTGGAAGAGCGGATGATCAAAATCGATACTAAACGAGACCTTAAAGCCTTCAAATGGTTCGAACGCCGCCCATTTTCCGTTATCTTCGACCTTGATTGGTTTTTTGATACGGATAAAACGTTTCGCGGCTGCCTGCTCTTCAATACCAGCAGACTGAATCAGGAAGACAAATGGTCCAGCACTGCCGTCCATAATCGGTACTTCAGGGGCACTGAGATCGACATAAGCATTATCGATACCCAGACCTGCCATCGCTGAGAGCAGATGTTCGATGGTTGAGATTCTTGCACCATCCTTAATCAGGGTAGTCGAAAGTTGTGTATCGCCAACATTCTCTGGACTCGCCTTGATCTCCATCGGCTCGTCGAGATCGACGCGTCTGAAGATAATGCCGGTATCTGGCGCAGCGGGTCGCAGCGTCAGATAAACCTTCTCTCCGGTGTGAAGACCCACACCTGTGGCGTGGATAACGTTCTTCAAAGTCCGTTGTTTTATCATTATCGAGCTACATCCCCATCCAGTATGAGTGCACATACGATCTCAAATTTGCCGTCATGCTAACACAGGCAAATCCCTCTGCAAAGTGCAGACACTTTACAGAAAAACACTCAAGTCACTGATCTCCCAAGGTTTCCACACCTCAGCGAACCAGCATTATTAGTCCGCCTGCTTTCTCAGGAAAGCGGGGATATCGAGGATATCAAGATCGTCCAGAGCAGCAGACTCGAGGCCATCACCGACCGCCTTTTGACGGATCGCCGTTGGACGCTCAAGCTCACGGTAGTCGATCTCACCATCAGCACGTTTCTCAACAAGCTTGACAGCAGGAGTCTCAGGTAGCGCCTCTTCCTTCATCCTCTCCTGACCGATACCAGTAGCAACCACGGTGACGCGCAGCTCACCGGTCAGCTCAGGATCGATTACGGTACCCACCACAACAGTCGCATCGTCTGAGGCAAGCTCACGAATCGTGCTACCCACATCCTCAAACTCTCCGATTGAAAGATCGAGACCCGCCGTTACATTTACCAGGATTCCGTTTGCACCAGAGAGATTTACATCCTCAAGCAGCGGACTGGATATTGCCGCTTCTGCCGCTTCACGCGCACGATTCTCACCAGAACCGGTGCCAGAGCCCATCATCGCCATACCCTTCTCTGACATCACAGTACGAACGTCAGCAAAGTCGACGTTGATCAGGCCCGGACGAGTAATCAGTTCGGCAATACCCTGCACCGCATTCTGCAGCACGTTGTTGGCCTCTTTAAATGCATCCAGAAGAGAGGCGCCCTTACCGAGTACCTGCAACAGTTTCTCATTCGGAATGGTAATCAATGAGTCGACATTCTGGCTCAACTCCTCAATACCGTCATTTGCGATCTGTAGGCGCTTACCACCCTCGAACGGGAACGGCTTGGTGACAACCGCAACGGTCAGAATTCCCATCTCCTTAGCGATCTCTGCAACAACCGGCGCACCACCGGTTCCGGTACCACCACCCATACCGGCGGTAATAAAGAGCATATCCGCACCTTCAATTACCTCCTGGATTCTTTCACGATCATCCATCGCCGCCTGACGACCAATATTGGGGTTTGCCCCGGCACCCAGCCCCTTGGTGATGTCATTACCCAGCTGCAACAACGTGCGTGCCGAGGCGTTACGTAGCGCCTGTGAATCGGTATTTGCACAAATGAAATCAACGCCCTCGATATCAGCCTCAAGCATGTGCTGTACCGCGTTGCCACCACCACCGCCAACACCAACAACCTTAATTACCGCGTTTTGCGAATAGGCATCCATTAATTCAAACATTTGCTCCACTCCTCTCCAGAAATTTGATTACTTACACTGTTCATTAATTCGATTTGAGCCCTACAGGCTCCCTTGAAACCACGATCTCATCCGCGACCAGACTCCCTTGAGCCCGGCACCACCTGACGTTTCCGCTACTTTCGATCCACGATTTTTCTTACCAAATAACAGCAGGCCAACGCCTGTTGCATGAATAGGATTGCGCACCACATCAACCAGGCCGCGCACATGCTGTGGCAGACCGAGTCTGACCGGCATATGGAAAATCTCTTCAGCGAGATCGACGACCCCCTCCATCTTCGAAGTACCACCCGTCAGCACTACACCGGCGGCAATCAGATCTTCAAATCCGCTACGTCGCAGCTCGGCATGCACCAGTGAAAGCAGCTCTTCGTAACGCGGCTCAACCACCTCGGCCAAAGTCTGACGAGCCAGTCGACGCGGTGGACGGTCACCGACACTCGGCACCTCAATCGTCTCATCGGCATTGGCCAGCTGAGTCAGTGCACAGGCGTATTTGATCTTTATCTCTTCGGCATACTGATAGGGAGTTCGCATCGCCACTGCGATGTCATTGGTCACCTGATCACCGGCAATCGGAATCACTGCAGTGTGGCGAATCGCCCCCTCGGTAAAGATGGCGATATCGGTGGTACCACCACCGATATCGACCAGACAGACACCCAGCTCTTTTTCATCATCACTGAGCACCGAGTAACTCGATGCGAGCTGTTCAAGAATAATGTCATCAACCTCAAGGCCGCAGCGACGTACGCACTTGATAATGTTCTGCGCTGCACTCACTGCACCGGTGACAAGATGTACCTTCGCCTCCAGGCGTACACCCGACATGCCGACCGGCTCTTTAATCCCTTCCTGGTTATCGATGATGAACTCCTGCGGCAGTACATGCAGGATCTTCTGATCGGCAGGGATAGCTACCGCACGCGCCGCATCGATCACTCGATCCACATCGCTATGGGCCACCTCACGATCCTTGATCGCGACAATGCCGTGAGAGTTAAGGCTACGAACATGGCTACCGGCGATACCTGCATAGACCGAATGAATCTGACAACCAGCCATCAGCTCCGCCTCCTCCACGGCACGCTGAATCGACTGCACCGTCGATTCGATGTTAATCACCACACCCTTCTTCAGACCGCGCGAGGGGTGTGAACCGATACCGATAATATCGATCTCCCCTTCTCCGCTAACCTCACCGACGATCGCAACCACCTTAGAGGTTCCGATATCCAGTCCGACAATCAGGTTCTGTTCACTCTTCTTCGACATTCTTATCCCTCGCTTTTTGGTGCGCCGGTTGGTGACTTCCAGCTCACTGCAAAGCCGTTGCTATAACGAAGATCGACACTTTTTACCCCTGCATCCTGTCCTGCCATCAGGCTGGGGTAGACACTGAGAAAGCGCTGCAATCTCCTTTCCGGGTCGGTACGACCCAATTCAAATTCGATTCCATTCTCTACTTCCAGATGCCATGAACGGCGCTGATCCAGTTCCAGCCTCTTCAGTGGCAACCCCACTGTGGTCAGAGGCGGCACTACTGCTGCGTACATCTCTGCCAACTTCTTCTCCAGACCGCGCGGCCCTTCAAGTCGTACCAGCCCCTGCGGCATCTCACTGCGTGACGGGGTAAAGATCTCACCACGTCGATTAAGCAGAGAACCCTTACCCCACTGCGCAAGTGGCTGCTGTTCGCTCACCTGCACCCAGAGCTTGTCGGGCCAGACCCTGCGTACTGAAACTCGATCAACCCACGCCAGCTCTCCAATCGCGCGTTGGATCGCGCTCACATCGAGATTAAAAAATCCAACGCCCACATAGGGCTGCGCCACCAACGCAATCTGTTGCTGGTTGAGAAAGACAAAAGCCCCCTTCTCAACCACCACCCGCTCAATCGGAAAACGCTCCGCATCGTGTAGCAGGGTGTAGACCCAGGCCATCGGCCCGAGCAGAATCGCCACGCTCACCGCCAGCCCCAGATAACGCGGATTGATCCAGCGACGCTTCTGTTTTGGCTCAATACGCCGATTGCTCTTCTTTTTGCTCTTACGAAGCGCCCTCATTGCACGACTCCGTCAAAGCTCGTATCCAGGATTCGCAGTACCAGTTTTTCAAAATTGATACCCGCTTCGGTCGCAGCCATCGGTACCAGACTGTGGTCAGTCATACCCGGCACCGTGTTGACCTCAATCAGCCAGAATGCGCCCTGCTCATCACGCATAAAATCGACTCGACCCCAACCCTCTGCACCGGCCGCATTGAACGCCGCAAGTGCCAGAGCGCGTAGCTGCTGCTCATCCTCACTATCCAGACCACAGGGACAGTGGTAGCTCGTATCATCGGCCTGATACTTCGCTTTGTAGTCGTAGAATGCGTGCGGTGTCTCGAGCCGAATCGGCGGCAGCGTCTCTCCGCCAAGTAGCGCCACCGTATACTCGCCGCCGCTGATCCATTGCTCAGCAAAAACCATCTCATCAAAGACAACCGCCGCATTAAACGCTGCCTCAAGATCCTCAACGCGTTCAACCCGACTCATACCGATGCTTGAACCCTCACGCCCCGGTTTAACCATCAGCGGCAGACCGAGTTGCGCCACCACCGCTGCCGCATCAAAGCCGCTACGCAGCTGCAAAAATTTTGGTGTTGGCAGATCACTGCCTGTCCAGAGTTTTTTGCAACGCAGCTTATCCATACCCAATGCCGAACCGAGTACACCGCTACCGGTATAGGGAAGATCCAGCAGCTCCAGCGCTCCCTGCACTACACCGTCCTCTCCCATGCGCCCATGCAGCACGATGAAGACACGATCAAAACCTGCTTCAGCCAGCTCAGCCAACATTCCGGCACGAAAATCGACACCCTGTGCATCGACACCCTGTGACTGCAGTGCCGCCAACACCGCACCACCGCTATTCAGCGACACCTCGCGCTCAGCCGAGTCACCGCCCATCAGCACCGCGACCTTGCCGTAGTCAGCAGGGGTATGTTGTGTGCTACTGCTCATCGCCCCCTCCTGTCGGCTCACCGATGATGTGGACCTCTTGCTCAAGCTCAACGCCATGGATTGCGTGAACCCGCCTGGCAACCAGCTCAATCAGTGACTCAATATCGGCTGCGGTGGCACCGCCATTGTTGATAATGAAGTTGGCGTGTTTCTCCGAGACCGAGGCAGCCCCGATACTCAACCCTTTCAACCCTGCGCTATCGATCAGACGCGCCGCATGATCACCCTCGGGATTACGGAACACCGAACCGCAGCTCGGCAGACCGATCGGCTGCGCGCCGCTGCGCTGCTCAAGCAGCTCGCGAATACGCTGCGTGTTGACCTCAACATCGCCCACCTCAAGCCGCAGTGTCGCCGCCGCAAACCACTCGTCGGCAGGCCCCTCAACGGAGCGATAGGCCACCTTGAACTCTTCGGGGCTATGACGATGCAACTCTCCGTGACGATCAACCGTCTCGATCTCGATCAGCAGCGACCATGTCTCACCTCCGAAGGCCCCGGCATTCATCGCCAGAGCACCACCGAAGGTGCCGGGAATACCTGCCAGAAACTCTGCCCCGGTCAACCCCGCACGAGAACAGAAGCGTGCGAGCTTGGCGCAGGAGATACCCGCCTCTGCACGAATGGTCTCGGCCGTGCACTGCTCAGCGTGATCAATAACACCCTTGGTCATGATTGCTGTGCCTCTGAGACCACCATCACGCACCAGCAGATTGCTACCAAGACCAATCCAGTAAAGCGCCTCACCAGCAGGTAGTGACTGCAGGAAAGCACACAGATCTTCAATGTCCGCAGGACGATAGAGGCGTTCGGCAGGACCACCGACGCGCCACGAGGTGTGGCGCGACATCGACTCGTTGAGCAGCAGCTCGCCGCGCAGCCCATTATCGAGTGCCGCCGCCATCATCGCTTGCCTCCGACACTGCGACGCTTCATCACCGTAGTAACCCGCATCATGCGTGGTTTGTCTGAACCACACTGCTGCGCCTTGCGCAGACGCTGTAGTGCACTGTGGTGGCAGACCAGTGGTTCGCCACAACCCAGATGGAGTTGATAACGCATCTTCATGCTGCACCTCCCTGTACCGCCGCATCGCTGGCCGGTTCCGCATCGGCTGCCAACTGCTGCGCAACCACACCGATATTGCCCGCTCCCTGCACCAGCAGAATGTCACCACCACGGGCCACACTGGCGACCAGCTCAGCGATCTCGCTCGGCCGCTCAACAAAAACCGGATCGACCTTGCCGCGGGCACGGATTGCACGCGCCAGGGCACGACCATCGGCTCCGGCAATTGGTGTCTCTCCGGCCGAGTAGACCTCGGTCAGAATCACCGCGTCACACTCGGAGAGCACCTGGGCAAAATCATCGAGCAGGTCGCGGGTACGGCTATAGCGATGCGGCTGGAAGGCCATCACCAGACGGCGCTCGGGCCAACCATCTCGAATCGCCTGCACCGTAGCGGCCAGCTCACGCGGGTGGTGGCCGTAGTCATCAACCAGCAGCGCTCGGCCCGACTCAAGTGGCAGCTCACCGCGCACCTGGAAGCGCCGTCCGATACCCTCAAAGCGTGCCAGACCCTGCTGAATCGACTCATCGTCGACACCCAGCTCAACCGCCACGGCAATCGCGGCCAGCGCATTAAGCATGTTGTGTCGCCCAGGTAGACTCAGGGTGATCGCCAATGGCGCTTCGCGACCCGGCAACATCACCTCAAAGTGGGTATTAACCCCCTGCTGCGAGATATTCATCGCCCGCACATCGGCATCTTCAGCAGTACCGTAGGTGAGCAGTGGACGGGTAATACGCGGCAGCAGTTCGCGCACCTCATCATCATCTATACAGACCACTGCCAGACCGTAGAACGGCAGGTGATGAAGGAACTCAATAAAACTGTCACGCAAGCGATCGAAGTCCCCGCCGTAGGTCGAGAGGTGATCGGCATCGACGTTGGTCACCACTGCCAACATAGGCTGCAGGAACAGGAAGGAGGCGTCGCTCTCATCCGCTTCGGCCACCAGGTAACGGCCAGCACCGAGACGCGCGTTGGTCCCAGCACTGTTGAGCTTGCCACCGATGACGAAGGTCGGATCGAGGCCACCCTCACCGAGCAGTGAGGCGATCAGGCTGGTGGTGGTCGTCTTGCCGTGGGTACCGGCCACGGCGATGCCGTAACGGAAACGCATCAGTTCAGCGAGCATCTCTGCACGCGGTACCACCGGGATACGCCGCTCCTGTGCAGCCACCACTTCAGGATTATCACTGGTCACCGCACTGGAGATCACCACCACATCGGCATCGGCGACATTCTCCGCCTGATGGCCAAAGACGATCTCTGCACCGAGCGAGCTGAGTCGTTCGGTCATCGCATTCTGTTGCAGATCGGAACCGGTCACCTTGTAGCCAAGATTGAGCAGCACCTCGGCGATACCCCCCATACCCGCACCACCGATGCCAATCAGATGGATCGAACGCATACGGCCCATTGGATTGAGCATCTCACCCTGCTGCATATGACCACTCATGCGGCATCTCCTGTACGACAGAACTGCAGACACTCAGTTGCGACCACTGATGTCGCATCCGGCATCGCCCTGGCACGCGCCATATTTGCCATCTCCACCAGACGAGCACGATCACTGATCAGTCCGCGCACCATCTCAGCAAACATCTCCGGTTCGATGTCGCGCTGCTGCAGCAGCAGTGCGGCACCTGCATCGGAGAGGTAACGGGCATTGGCGCTCTGGTGATCATCAACGGCATAGGGGAACGGCACCAGGATGCTAGCGACACCAGCTGCGGCCAGCTCGGCCACGGTCAGCGCACCGGCGCGGCAGATCACCAGATCGGCCCAACCGTATGCCCCTGCCATGTCAGCGATGAAGGGAAGCACTTCCGCATCAACACCGGCAGATTGGTACGCTTGTTTAGCCTCTTCATGTTTTCCGCCACCCGCCTGATGGCGAACCACGGGACGCTCCGATTCGTTAAGTAACGCCAGTGCGGCGGGCAGTTGCTCATTGAGCGCCTGTGCACCGAGACTGCCACCCAGCACCAGTAGCCGTACCGGACCTGTATGCTCTGCCATACGAACATTTGGTGCCTCGAGCGCTGCAATATCGGCACGCACCGGATTACCGGTATGTATCGGTTTGCGTGAAACGGGGAAGCTGCCAGGGAAGGCCTGCATCAATCTGGTTGCGATGCGCGAGAGCAGACGATTGGTCAATCCAGCGATAGCGTTCTGTTCATGTACCAGCAGAGGTTTACCCATCAGCCTTGCCGCCACACCGCCGGGGCCGGTAACAAAGCCCCCCAACCCCAGAACCGCATCGGGACGCACCTTGCGCAGAATCGCGATAGAGCGCAGCAGCGCCTTGAGCAGGACAAACGGTGCTGCAATAAGACGTCTGATACCGGTACCACGCAGCCCCTGTACCTCAACTGCCTCGAGTGGGAAACCGGCCTCGGGCACCACACGCGACTCAAGACCGTGTGGGGTGCCCATCCAGACCACCTCAACCTGCTCGTCGCGCAGACGCTCAGCCACCGCCAGCGCCGGAAAGACGTGTCCACCAGTGCCACCAGCCATCACCAGTACCGTCCCCCTGCGGCTCATGACTTCTGCCCCCACGGTATCTGCCCCTCATCGGGCGTGGTGCGCAGCTCATGATCGGTACGTACCACCATCCCGATCGCAAGTGCGGTAACAATCAGACTACTTCCGCCATAACTCATCAGCGGCAGGGTCAGCCCCTTGGTCGGCAGCAGCCCCATGTTCACGCCCATGTTGATAAAGGCCTGCACCCCAATCCACAGCGCAATGCCGTAACAGAGGTAGGCGGGAAAGCGGTGACCGCGCTGTTCGGCACGTGCTGCAATGGCAAAACTGCGCCAGACAAAGAATGCAAACAGCACCACCACCAGCGTCACGGTGACAAAGCCGAGCTCCTCACCGATCACGGCAAAGAGGAAATCGGTATGTGCCTCAGGCAGGTAGGAGAGTTTTTGCACACTGGCACCAAGCCCGACGCCAAACCACTCGCCGCGACCAATCGCCATCAGCGCCTGGGTGAGCTGGAAGCCGCTATTGAAGGGATCGGCCCAGGGGTTGAGGAAGGTGGTAATACGCTGCATACGGTAGGGGGATGAGACTGCCAGAATGACCATCGCCGCGAGCACCACTCCGAGCCACATGCCAAACAGCCAGAGGCGTACCCCACCGATGAAGAGCATACCGAGCGCTGCGGCCATCAACACCACCGTGGTTCCAAAATCGGGCTCCAGCAGCAGCAACAGTGCCGTAAAGCTCAACACACCCATCGGCACAAAGAAGCCCTTGGCGGTGTTACGTACATCGTGGCCACGGCGCACCAGATAACCGGCCAGATAGATAATCACAAACAGCTTCGCCAGTTCGGAGACCTGCATATTGATCACACCGAGTGGTAGCCAACGCACCGCACCATTGACCTCGCGACCAACACCGGGGATCAATACCACCATCAGCAACAGCAGCGCACCGACCAGCAGCGCCATGCTGGCACGTTCCCACTGCACCATCGGTGTCTTCACCACCAGGTAGCCGCTAAGCAGCGCAACTATCATGTAAACACTCTGACGGAAGAGAAAATGGAACGGCGTATCGTAGAATCGGTCGGCATAGGCGATTGAGGCAGAACCGACCATCACCAGACCGAGCGCGGCCAGTGTGAAGACGGTACCGAGCAGCCAGAAGTCATACTCGGCCGGCTTGCGTTTAACCGCCGCGCGTGAGGCCTGACCCGCTGTAGCTGCAACCGCACTCATGCGAGCAACCTCCCAACCGCCTCAACGAAACGCTCACCGCGCTCTTCATAATTTCGGAACATATCGAAGCTGGCGCAGGCGGGCGAGAAGAGTACCGCATCGCCCGACTTGGCCAGGGCGGCGGCTTTTGCCACCGCCTCATCAAGATCAGCCGCATGGACCACGTCAGTGGCGCCATTGACTGCTGACTCGATCAACGATGCATCTCGACCGAAGAGCACGACGGCACGCCCCTTATCCGCTAGCGCCTCACGCAGTGGTGCAAAATCGGCACCCTTGCCCTCACCCCCGGCAATCAGAACCACTGGGGCTGCAATACCTTCAATCGCGGCGATTGTCGCACCAACGTTGGTCCCCTTCGAATCGTTGAACCAGCGCACACCCTCCGCCTCGGCCACCCACTGACAACGATGCGGCAGACCGGTGAAGTGGCGTGCCGCTTCAACCATCGGCTCGAGCGCTAGACCTGCCGCCGAACCAAGCGCCATTGCCGCCAGCACATTGGCGCAGTTGTGGCTGCCGACCATGCGCAGTTCAGCGGCGGCCATCAGGCGCTGATCGCCATAACAGAGCCACTGCTCACCCCCCGCCTCGAGCAAACCATATTCACCGCTTTTGGGTGGCTTGAGAGTGAAGCAGACGACATTCTCCTCCCCCCTGACCATGTCAGTGACCGCCATATCGTCACAATTGACCACGCAGACAGCGGTGTTGTGAAAAATGCGACGCTTGGCCGATATATAGGCCTCCAGATCGTTATAACGATCCATATGGTCGGCCGAGATATTGAGCACCGCGGCAGACTCGCACTGTAGCGTGTTTGTTGTTTCAAGCTGGAAGCTGGAGAGCTCCAGTACATAGAGATCGGGGGCCTGCTCCTGCAACAGATCGAGCGCCGGGGTGCCGTAGTTACCACCCAGCCTCACCTCGCGCCCGGCCGCCTCAACCATCGCACCGACCAACGCGGTCACAGTGCTCTTACCGTTGGAGCCGGTAATGGCAACCACCGGCGCATCGGCGTAGCGAGCAAAGAGTTCGATATCGCCCATCACCTCGGCACCACGCATCATCGCCTCAGAGAGCGGTAGCTGACGTAGATCAACGCCAGGACTGACAATAATGCGTTCGGCCGTGGCGAAAAGCTGTTCAGAGAATTCACCTGTGAAGAGGGCCACATCGGGCAGTTGCTCACGCAGCTCATCGAGCATCGGTGGGGTCTCGCGGCTGTCGGTCACTGCGACCGACTCGCCACGCGCCGCAAGGAAGCGCGCAACCGACAGCCCGGTTTTACCCAGACCGACGACCAGCGTCCGCTCCTCATGCCCCGTTGTCATCTGCTCTTCCATCAATGTTTCAGCCGTCAACATCTCTCTTTATCGAATCTTCAGTGCTGCCAGTCCGATCAGCACCAGAATGACCGTAATAATCCAGAAACGGACCACGACCCGTGTCTCCGGCCACCCCTTCTCTTCGAAGTGGTGGTGCAGCGGCGCCATGCGGAAGATGCGCCGACCGGTCAATTTGAATGAGGTAACCTGCAGGATCACTGAGACGGTCTCGACCACGAACACACCGCCCATGATGAACAGCACCAGCTCCTGACGAACCAGTACCGCCAGCAGACCGAGCGCGGCACCGAGTGCCAGCGCACCGACATCACCCATGAAGACCTGCGCGGGATAGGCGTTGAACCAGAGAAAACCGAGTCCGGCACCGACCATCGCGCCACAGAAGACCACCACTTCACCGACCCCACGCACATAGGGCAGACCGAGGTAGCCAGAGAAATTGGCGTGACCGGTAACGTAGGCGTAGATCGCCAGTGCACCGGCCACCATGACCGTTGGCAGAATCGCCAGCCCATCGAGGCCATCGGTCAGGTTGACCGCGTTGCTGGTACCGACGATGACAAAGTAGGTCAGTACCACAAAGCCGACACCCAGCTCGATCGTGACACTCTTAACAAAGGGCAGGATCAACTGCGTCTCAACCGGTGAAGCGGTTTTATAGAGATAGATCGCCACACCGAGCGCCACCACCGATTGCCAGAAATATTTCGCTTTCGCCGAGAGCCCCTTGGGATTGCGCTCCACCACCTTGCGGTAGTCATCTACCCAACCGATCGCACCAAAGGCGATGGTGACCAGCAGCACGGTCCAGACGTAACGGTTACTCAGGTCTGCCCAGAGCAGGGTTGAGAGGGCGATGGCGACGATAATCAGTGCCCCACCCATGGTCGGAGTACCCGCCTTGGCGAGATGGCTCTGTGGCCCATCGTCACGGATCGCCTGACCGATCTGGTGATAGCTGAGCTTACGGATCATCGTTGGGCCGATTACAAATGCAATCACCAGCGCCGTCAGCACCCCGAGAATGGCACGCAGGGTCAGGTACTGGAATACATTAAATCCACTATGGAATTGCGCCAGATAGTTTGCTAATTCAAGCAACATCGTTAATGTCCCGCTCCACTCGTCTCATCAATACTCAAACCTTCAACCACCTGCTCCATTCGGGCGGAGCGCGACCCTTTCACCAACAGCGTCACATCGGCAGCAAGCTGATCTCGCAACGCCTCGATCAGCGCTTCTTTCGACTCAAAGTGAAAAGCCTCAGCACCAAACGCCTCAACCGCCGCCGCGGAGAGCTCACCGACCGCGTAGAGACGATCGATACCAAGCGCCTTTGCCTGAACGCCCACCTCGGCATGCAGTGCCGCTGCATCGTCACCCAGCTCTGCCATATCACCCATCACCAGCCAGCGATGTCCGCCGATACCAGACAACACCTCGACACCCGCCTTAAGCGAAGTAGGGTTGGCGTTGTAGCTGTCATCGATCAGCTGTGCACCAGCATGCGCAGCCCTCAGCTGCAGACGCCCCTTTGGCCCCGTCATCGCAGCCAGTCCACGACACACCTGATCAAGATTGGCACCAGCGGCGAGTGCTGCGGCTGTAGCCGCCAGCGCATTCATTACATTGTGACGACCGGGCAACGGCAGATTTATCGCGGCGCTACCAATCGGGGTATTGAGTTCGAAACGCGTCGTAACAGCGCCACCAGCCACAGCCATCTCGATATGACTAGCGGTCACATCAGCGGAGTGTTCAATACCAAACTGCAGCGTGCGATGACTACCCGCCAGCTCTCGCCAGCGCGGAGCAAAGCGATCATCGGCGTTGATCACCGCCACACCGTCACTACTGAGTCCCGAGAAGATCTCACCCTTCGCCTCGGCCACTCCCTCGAGCGAACCAAAACCTTCCAGGTGGGCATTTCCAGCATTGGTAATCAGCGCCACATTCGGCCTGGCGATCTCGGTCAGATAGGCAATCTCGCCGGCGTGGTTGGCACCCATCTCGATGACCGCTGCGGTCTGCTCATCCTCGAGCCGCAGCAGCGTCAATGGCATGCCGATATCGTTATTCAGGTTCCCCTCGGTGGCGAGCACCTCGCCGCCCACGCCGAGAATCGCCGCCAGCATCTCCTTCACCGTGGTCTTACCGTTGGAGCCGGTCACCGCAACCAGTGGCTGCTCGAACTGCTCGCGCTGCCAACCCGCCAGCTGCCCTAGTGCCACACGGGTATCCTCAACCACCAGCTGCGGTAGCGATGTCTCGCACTCACGGCTCACCAGCACGGCCACGGCGCCTGTCTGCGCCACCTGCGCGGCAAAGGCGTGACCATCAAAATTGGGGCCGCTCAGGGCGATAAAAAGTGCCCCCTGCGGCAGGGTTCGACTATCGGTTGAGACGGCAGCAATCGAGACATCTTCACCGATCATGCGGCCATCAAGCAGTGCTGTGAGCTGTTGCAGACTCATCGGCTTCACCCCCGCTCCCCGAGCAGACGCTCAACTTCGTTCCGATCACTGAAGGGGCGACGCTCATCACCGATCTGCTGATAGTTTTCATGCCCCTTACCAGCCACCAGCACGATGTCCTGCGGCTTGGCATGGAACAGGGCGAATGCGATCGCCTCACCACGATCGCGCTTGATATAGACACTGTCGGGGTTATCCATACCATTGAGGATCTCAATGACGATGCGCAGTGGATCCTCGCTACGCGGGTTGTCATCAGTCACCACCACGTAGTCAGCAAACTGTTCTGCAACGGCGCCCATCTCGAGACGTTTGCCACGATCTCGATCACCACCGCAACCAAATACCGCCCAGAGGCGACCGTCGCAGTGGTCGCGTAGCGCTGCCAGTGCCTGCTCCAGTGCATCGGGGGTATGGGCGTAGTCAACCACCACCAACGGTGAGTCCGCTACTGAGAAACGTTCCATACGTCCAGTGACGGTCGGGACCGAACCGATACGGCTGATCGCCTCACCAAAGGGAAGCCCTATCACCAACAGTGCGGCGAGCGCACCGAGCAGGTTACTGGCGTTGAAACGACCCAGCTGGTCGGTACGCAGTCGCACCTGCCCCCAGCTCGAATCGATATCGAAGCTCATCCCCTCGCCGCTCAGTTGCAGATTGCTACCAACCACATAACGATCACCGCTACGCGCCGCATCGGAGAAGCCGTAGCTAACCGACTCAAGTTCAGTCAAAGAGGTGAGCAGCTCACAGCCGTTCTCATCATCACCATTGATCACCGCAGCACGCAGCCCCGGCATAGCGAAGAGGCGACGCTTGGCGGCTGCATAGTTCGACATATCGCCGTGGTAGTCGAGATGATCGCGACTGAGGTTGGTCCAGAGCGCCAGATCAAACTCAACACCGTTGACCCGCCCCTGCTCCAGCGCGTGAGAGGAGACCTCCATCGCCACCTGATCGATGCCACTATCGCGCATCTCAGCCAGCAGGCGCTGCAGAGAGATCGCATCGGGAGTGGTATGGGTCGCCTCAGAGAGGCTACCGACACGACCGTTACCGAGCGTGCCGATGACACCACAGGGCGATGCATCGCTATCGAGCCCTGCTGCCACGTAGTGAGCCGTTGAACTCTTGCCATTGGTGCCGGTAATACCGGTCACCACCATGCCGTGGCTGGGGTGACCGTAGAAGCGTGCCGCAATCTCACCAAGGCGCTGGCTCAGGCCTTCAACGGCTATCACCGTCGTGGGTAGCGCGCTCAGCGCCTCACCATCGATTCCTTCAGCAGGCTCCCAAAGAATCGCGACCGCACCGGCCGCATGGGCAGCAGCGGCGTGGTTAACACCATGTTCACGGCTGCCAGCACAGGCGCAGAAGAGCGTGCCCGACTCGACGGCACGACTGTCGAGCGCCAGCGCGCTGATCTCGACATCATCGGCCGCTGAGACAACCACAATCCCTTCAAGCAGCGAACCGAGCATCTGCCCGGTACGGATCTGTTCTGCCACCATCATGCGGGCCCCCTCTTCTCGGTAGAGGCGGAGGCGCGCACAGGCATATCATCGGGCGGCAGCCCCAGCAGCCTGAGCGCCCCACTCATCACCTTGGAGAAGACCGGTGCCGCAACGGCACCTCCGTAGTAGTCGCCGTTGCGCGGATCATTGACCATCACCACCATCACCAGCCGCGGCTCGCTAACCGGTGCCATACCGGTAAAGACCGAGTGGTAACGATCTTCGGCATAACCACCTGCAACCGCTTTATGCACCGTGCCGGTCTTGCCCGCGACACGGTAACCGACCACATGCGCCTTATATCCAGTCCCTTTACGGCTCACGACACCCTCGAGCATGTTACGAACCTGACGCGCTACCTGCGGGGTAATCACCTGCTCGCCCTCAGCTGGTTCACTGTTTTTCAACAGGGTCACCGGATACTGCGCCCCATCGGCAGCAAGCACTGAGTAGGCATGCGCCAGCTGCAGCGGCGTAACGGAGAGGCCGTAACCGTAGGAGTGGGTGGCGTGTTCAACCTTGCGCCAGCGATGGAAGTTACTCAGCACACCGGCCGACTCACCGGGGAAACCGCTTGCGGTCGACTCACCAAAACCGACCCTTGAGAGCATCGACCAGAGCTGCTCACTCTCCAGCTTCTGCGCAATTTTGCTGGCACCAACATTGCTCGATTTAACCAATACATCACCGATACTCAGCGCGCCGTAATCACGGAAATCACTGACGGTTTTACGTCCAATTCGGTAGTAACCCGGCGATGTATTGATCACGGTGCTCGGCTTGATCAACCGATTTTCCAGCGCACTGGCAACGGTAAAGGGCTTGATCGGCGAGCCGGGCTCAAAGACATCGGTCACGGCGCGATTACGCCGTGCGCTGCTCTTCTGACCGCTGCGACGATTGGGGTTGTATGAAGGCTGGTTGACCATCGCCAACACCTCGCCACTGCGCACGTCGAGCAACACCAGCGAACCCGAGGTCGCTTTGTGCTGTTTTACCGCCGCCTTCAGCTCACGGTAGGCAAGATACTGGATACGACGATCGATACTGAGCTGCAGCGGCTGACCAGGGCGCATAGCACGGATCAGCTCCACCTCTTCGATAATTCGACCACGACCATCGCGCACTACCCGCTTGGCACCCGGCTCACCTCGCAGCGACTCGTTGTAGGAGAGTTCTAGCCCCTCCTGACCGAGATCGTCGATGTTGGTCATACCAACCAGATGCGCGGTGACCTCACCGGCTGGGTAGTAGCGGTGAAACTCACGCTGCAGTGAGACCCCTGGCAGATCTAGCGCCATCACCTTGCGCGCCAGATCAGGGCGTACATGACGCTTCAGATAGACAAACTCACGTCCCTCGCGTTTGGCAAGCAGACGCTGCAACTTCTCAGTCTTCAGCCCTAGCAGACGCGCCAGCTGCGGCAGCTCGCCGCTTGCCAACATCAGCTCCTGCGGATTGGCCCACACCGAATCGACCGGGGTACTGATCGCCAGCGGCTCGCCGTTACGATCGGTAATCATGCCGCGATGGGCGGGGATCTCGACCACGCGTAGATGACGCGCATCGGCCTGATTCTGCAGGAATTCACGATCGAACAGCTCCAGTTGCGCGGCACGCCCCAACAGCGCCGCCATGCCAAGCAGAAACAGGCCGAGCGCCAAATAGCGCCGACCTTTAAAAATCTCTACTGACTGCTGCTCGCTCATGGGGTAACGATCACAACCTCGCTCGTATCGGGGATCTTCATCCCCAGCTTCTCTCTCGCTGCACGTTCAATTCTGCCGTGGGTAGACCAGGTGCTCTGCTCCAACTGCAGCTGCCCCCACTCGGTATCCATCACATCACGCTCACTCTGTAGTGAGCGCAGCTCGATAAAGAGCTTGCGCGTCTCATGTTTGGCGTAGACCACACCAATCGCCGAGACGAACAGCGCAGGAAGCAGAAAGGCCATCGCCATCAGCTGCCCACTCATGCCAACCGCTCCGCCACGCGCAGCACCGCACTGCGGGCGCGTGGATTTTCATCCACTTCATCCCGACTGGCGCGGATCGCCTTACCTAAGGACTTCATCTTTGCGTTGGTCTCGACATGCATGACCGGCAGATCGTGCGGCAATTGATCACCGCGCACCTGATCACGGATAAAACGTTTCACCAACCGATCCTCGAGGGAGTGGAAACTGATCACCGCCAGCCGCCCACCCGGCGCCAGAGCATCGACGCTCTGCGCCAGCACTGCCTCAACATCCTCGAGTTCACGATTGATATAGATCCGGATCGCCTGAAATGAGCGCGTCGCCGGGTGTTTATGTTTTTCCCAGGCCGGGTGAGCTGCCGCCACCACCTCAGCCAGCTGACGTGTCGTGGTCAGCGGTTTCTCATCACGCGCCTCAACGATCGCTCTGGCGATACGCTTGGCAAAACGCTCCTCGCCGTAGCGCTTCAGCACCTCGGCAATCTCCCGATCACCAGCACGCGCCAGCCAATCGGCAGCACTCTCACCGCTATCGGGATCCATGCGCATATCGAGCGGACCATCGTTGAGGAAACTGAAACCGCGGCGCGCGTCATCGAGTTGCGGCGAGGAGACACCGAGATCGAGCAGAATGCCGTCGACTCGACCACTCCAACCACGCGACTCAACAAACTCTCCCAACATCGCAAACGACCCCCGCTCGATCGAAAACCGACTATCACCGGCAAAGCGCTGCTCTGCCGCCGCTACCGCTTCGGGATCCTTGTCGATCGCCAGCAGGCGACCATCGGGTCCCAACACCTCCAAAATCGCTGCGGCGTGACCACCGCGACCGAAGGTTCCATCTATATAGATACCCCCACCATTGACCGATAGCGCCTCAAGCGATTCAGCCAATAGCACCGAGCGGTGCGCCACCTCGCTCTCGCCACTCAAAGCGAGAGAGATTCCAGGTCGGCTGGCAACGCCATATCGTCGCCATCATCCTCATCGAGCCAGCTGTTGCGGCGCTCACTCCAGCTCTGCTCATCCCAGAGCTCGAACTTCTTGCCCTGACCGATCAGCACGACCTTCTTATCCATTACGGCAAACTCACGCAGCGGCGGCGGCAGCAGCAGACGCCCCTGACCATCCATCTCACACTCGGTGGCATGCCCGATCAGCAGGCGCTGAACACGGCGCGCCTGGCGGTTAAAGCTTGGCAGCGCGTCGAGTTTGCGTTCGATCTCTTCCCAGACCGGCAACGGGTAGAGCAGCAGGCAGCGCTCATCGGTATCGATGGTGACCACCATTTGACCTGCGGAGAGATCACGAATGCGTTCGCGATAGCGGGTAGGCACCGCCATACGACCTTTTGCATCGAGATTGAGATTGTTAACTCCGCGAAACACGCTTCCCCCACTGTGGGTCTTATTTTTCCATTATTTTCCACTGGAACCCACTTTGTACCACTATAGGAGTCAGATTTTGCCTTTGCAACAAAGATTTTGCCTTTGCAACAAAATGGACCGGTAAAAACGGGATACTTACTTGTATGACAGTGACTTAGCGATGTTTTGTAGAAAATATTGGCAAAATCTCGCGAACGACTAAGAGAGTAAAATCATAGGCTTGCAAAAAGGTGTTAAGAACCCCTCTGAAAAGTAAAAATAGGAATAATATTTTTTGACTCCGAGGTGGGGAAAATTGCCGAGCCCCCTCACGAGCGGAGGGGGTTTGCGCAAAATTGGGTTGGGAGTCGGCCTGTAAGCCGGGTTCTGTCGTGAACAGTCATTCATCTGCGATGCGTGTCGCCACGCACCTGAAGCGACCTACCCGGGAGCAGCGTGGGCCACGCCTCAGCTCCCCTATTTGGTCTTGCTCCGGGTGGGGTTTACCTTGCCGCCGAGTGTTGCCACCGACGCGGTGCGCTCTTACCGCACCATTTCAACCTTACCTGTACTCCCGAAGGAGTCATCGGCGGTATCTTTTCTGCTGCACTTTCCGTCGACTCGCGCCGCCCAGGTGTTACCTGGCACCCTGCCCTATGGAGCCCGGACTTTCCTCCGCCCCCTAAGGGGCCGCGACTGTCCGGCCAACTCCCGCCGCATACCATACAGCCTGAAAAAAATTGTTCAATGCAGATCTATCCATCGCGCTCAGCCTGCAGCAGGTGCTGGTAGATCGCATTTTTCTTTTCACCACTGATCTTCGCCGCCAATGCCGCCGCCTGCTTCAGCGGCAGCTCGTCGCGCAGCAGCTGCGCGATTCGCAGCACCTCGTCATCAAGCCCCTGCGACTCTTTTTTGATTGCACCCTCAATCGCAACCACAAACTCACCACGCTGTTGATCACTATCGGCCTCAGCCCAGGCCAGCAGCTCGCCGAGCGTGGCGTGCTTAATGGTTTCAAAACGTTTGGTCAGTTCACGCGCCACCACCGCAGGCCGCTCTGCGCCCAATACCGCCACCATGTCGGCGAGTGAGTCGAGGATTCGATGCGGAGATTCATAGAAGGTAATGGTGCGCGACTCATCGCCGAGCAGCTCAAGACGGGCGCGGCGCGCGGCCGATTTAGCGGGCAGAAAGCCCTCAAAGCAGAAACGGTCAGTCGCCAGCCCACTGGCCGAGAGCGCGGTAATCAGCGCACTCACACCGGCAACCGGCACAACGCTGATACCCTGCCGATGCGCCTCACGCACCAGATGGTAACCGGGATCACTGATCAGCGGGGTACCGGCATCGGAGATCAACGCCACCGACTCACCCCCCAGCAGCATATCGATCAGCACACCACAGCGCTGACGCTCATTGTGCTCATGCAGGGCAAACATCGGCGTGGTTATCGCAAAATGCTTCAGCAGACCGCCGCTATGACGGGTATCCTCGGCAGCGATTCGATCGACCGTTTTCAGCACCTCGACGGCACGCGGTGTCATATCACCGAGATTGCCGATCGGTGTCGCTACTATATAGAGTCGACCATACTCAATTGACACCTTCCACGCCTCCCAAGATACTGGGCATCCGACGAGCAGCATGCTCCACCGGCTCAACCCTCAACGCGCGCCATCGTGCAACGGATAGTGAATAACTTGCAAGTGAAACGGCACCACCTAACCCGACTGGGAATCCTGACGCTCACCGCTCTACTGATCGGCTGCAGCACGACGAGTAGATACCTCGGTTATGGCGACTCACCGTCACGCACGCCCGTTCAGGTTGAGGATCGCAGCAAGACACTCGACGGCGCTCAGCAGTGGCTGGTGCTCTCGGCCCGCTCACCGACACCGCTCCGTCAGGAGTACCAACTCAACGCCGCCGAACTGCTGCTGCGCGCCAACAACCACGACGATGCCAAGACTCTGCTCAGCATTATCGATACCAGTAGCGTCGATTACTCTCTACAGCTGCGTAAGTCACTGCTGCAGGGCGAGATCGCCATTTTCGAAATGGATGCGCGCAGCGCGCTTCGTTGGTTGCAGCCCCCCGAAGATTACCCCATCGCCGACGAACTGCGACCGCAGCTCCACAGCCTGCGTGGGCAGGCCTTCTACCTCTCCAGTCGCTGGCAGCAGAGTGCCGCCGAGCGTGTTGCCCTGGAGCCACTTCTACTCGACCCGCTCGATGTTAACGACAACCATCAGATCATCTGGCTCACCCTCTCACTACTGAGTGACGAGGCGCTCTCCGCTGCCGCCGATGAACTCCCCTCGATGCTCAACGGCTGGATGGAGCTGCTCGCCATCAGTCGCGCCTACCGTTTTCAGGCCAGCCAGATGGAGTCGGCACTCGCCAACTGGCAGGCGCGCTACCCCACACATCCCGGCATGCAGCAGCGCATCCCCGACATGCTCGCCCAGGCCCGCGAGGTATCACGCCTCGATGGACCGCTGGCCCTGCTACTGCCACTGAGCGGCAAACACGCCGCTGCGGGCCATGCCATTCGAGACGGTTTTCTCGCCGCGCACTACGCAGGCAAGGATGAGGGGCGTAACGGCGAGGTACGCATCTACGACACCATCGGCGGTGCCGAACAGGCCTACAATGCCGCCCTACGCGACGGTGCCCAGCTGGTGATTGGCCCTCTGCGCAAACAGGCGGTCACCGACATCGCCTCGATCGGCTCACTGCAGGTACCGGTTCTGGCCCTCAACCATGCGCTAAGCGATACCCCACGCAACCTCTACCAGTTTGGCCTCTCACCCGAGGATGAGATCGTACAGATCGCCGATCAGGCACTGATGGACGGCTATTCCAGTGCCATCGCCCTGGTACCAAACGGCGCCTGGGGTGATCGCCTGCTACAGACCCTGCAGAACCGCTGGGAGCAGTTCGGCGGTGAGATGTTAGAGGTTCAACGCTACACCTCCAGCGGCAGCGACTTCTCGGCACCGATCCGCGCCCTGCTCGATACCGATGCCAGCCAGTCGCGCAAGCGCGCACTCACCCGCATCATCGGCGGCAAGGTGAAGTTTGAGCCACGTCGTCGTCAGGATGCCGACATCATCTTCATGCTCGCCTTCCCACGTCAGGCGCGCCTGATCCGCCCTCAGCTCAAGTTCCACTACCTCGGCAAGATACCGATCTACGCCACCTCGCACGTCTATACCGGCCACCCCGACAAGGCGAAGGATCGTGACATGGACGGCATCCTCTTCTGCGACATGCCGTGGACGCTGGGCAAATCACAACAGCACAACCCTCTACGCCAGCAGCTGCAGACACTGTGGCCGAAGCAGATGAAACGCTCGGCACGTCTCTACGCACTCGGCATCGACGCCTACAACCTCGCCCCGGCACTCAATGTACTGGCGAACCGCCCCGGTACCCGCGTTGAGGGTGAGAGCGGCACCCTCTATCTCGATGAGCAGCACAACATCCGCCGCATCCTGCGCTGGGCCAGCTTTGTGCGGGGCGAACCGCGACCCCTGGTACAGGCCGCCGCTGGGGTGAAGACACCGAGCGGCGCGCAAGCCGACGAGCAGTAGTTAAAACCGGGCATGGACGCACGAAAAAAAAGAGGCATTGAGGCCGAACAGGCCGCCTGCAAACATCTCGAGCAGGCTGGTTTAAAGTGCATCGCTCGCAACTACCACTGCCGACGGGGGGAGATCGACCTGATCATGCTCGATCGCAAACAACTGGTGTTTGTCGAGGTTCGCTACCGAAGCAATCCACACTTTGGCAGCGGCGCCGAGAGCGTCACCAGAGCCAAACAGCAGAAGCTAATCGCCACCGCCAGCCACTACCTGCAGCAGCAACCACACCATGGCGCCAGTCGCTTCGATGTAGTCTCACTCTCACCCCATCAGAACGGCTTCGAGATCAACTGGATTCAAGACGCATTCCAGGCATAATGGGCGGTTAGCAAGGCCATCAACAGCGAAGCGAATAATGGATCAGATCAGCCAAATCGAACAACACTTCAGCGAGAGCATCGAGGCGAAACAGCGCACCATGGAGATGATCGCGCCGAATATTGCTCACGCCGCTGGGGTGATCACCCAGGCGCTGCTCTCGGGCCACAAGATCCTCTGCTGCGGCAATGGCGGCTCGGCTGCCGACGCACAGCACTTCGCCTCAGAGATGCTCAACCGCTTTGAGCGCGAGCGCCCCGGACTGCCAGCTCTGAGCCTCAGTACCGACAGCTCCACGCTCACCTCGATTGGCAACGACTACGACTACAACGAGATCTTCGCTAAACCACTGCGTGCGCTGGGCCAGGCGGGTGACATCCTGCTGGCGATCTCCACCAGCGGCCACTCAGCCAACGTGCTGGCCGCCATTGAGGCCGCGCACAACCGCGAGATGATTGTCATCGCGCTGACCGGACATGACGGCGGCACACTGCCGGCACTTCTCGCCGAAGAGGATGTCGAACTGCGTGTCGTCGCACAACGAACCGCCCGCATCCAGGAGGTCCACATCTTGATCATCCACTGTCTGTGCGACCTGATTGACCGCCAACTGCTGGGCAACGAGGAGTAATAGATGCACCTGAAGAGATTCGCTTCGCTACTACTGATTGGTAGCGCCACCCTGCTCGGCGGCTGCGCCGAAATGGTTGTTGGTGGCGCCGCCACCGGTGTTGCCGTCGTCCACGATCGTCGCACCACTGGCACCGTCGTTGAGGATCAGTCGATCGAACTCAAGGCGCTACGCGCCCTGCTCGCCGACAAATCACTCTCCAGCCAGAGTCACGTCAACTTCACCAGCTACAACATGATGCTGCTGATAACGGGTGAGACCCCCAACGAATCGATGCGCGGCCGCCTCGACCAGCTAGCACGCAAGATCCCCAAGGTCCGCCGTGTCCACAACGAGGTGGCAATTGCCGCCCCTAGCTCCCTGATGACCCGCAGCAGCGATGCCCTCATCACCACACGCGTTAAGGCGGGCATGCTGCAGGTCAAACATATCGACGGCTTCGATCCAACCCGCGTTAAGGTCGTCACTGAGAATGGCACAGTCTTTCTGATGGGCCTCGTTTCACGTCGAGAAGCCGATGCAGGCACCGAAGTGGCACGTCGCACCGGTGGCGTACAGCGCGTGGTCAAACTCTTTGAGTACCTCGATTGACCCACAGCGGCACAGCACTTCCAGAGAAGTTTCTAAGCGCGATTAAAGCTGCAGTCGGTCAGCAAAACGTCGTCACCAAGGCGGCCGACTGCTGGCCCTACGGCTACGATAATAGCCGTCGCCATCAGCTCCCCGCAGCGGTTATCTTTGCTACCAGCGAAGAGCAGGTCAGCTCCGTCATATCGGCATGCAACCAATTTCAGATCTCGCTGGTTGCTCGTGGTCGTGGCAGCGGTACCACGGGTGCCGCAACCGCTATCGATGGTGGCGTGGTGATATCGCTCGAGCGCATGGAACAGATCATCAAGGTCGACCCCGACAATCGATTGATGGTGGTTCAACCCGGCGTTACCAACCAGGCGGTACAGGAGGCTGCAGCGGTACACGGCTTCTTCTGGCCACCCGATCCGACCAGCTCCGCCTTCTGTACCGTTGGCGGCAACCTCGCTTACAACTCTGCCGGACCCCGCGCGGTCAAATACGGGACTCCCCGCGATAACACCCTGGGACTGCGCGCCATCACTGCTAGCGGCAAGTCGATTAAGACTGGCGTCTCCACCAGCAAAGGGGTGGTCGGCTACGATCTGACCCGCCTGCTGATTGGCTCCGAAGGTACCCTGGCGGTGATTACCGAGGCGACGCTCAAGCTAACACCGCTGGCCGAATCGAAACGCACCCTGCGCGCCATCTATCGCGACGTAGAGTGTGCCGCACGTGCCGTAGCGCGCATCATGGCTCAGCCCACCACCCCCTGTGCACTCGAGTTCATTGACGGCGCCGCGATCGAGATGATTCGCAGTTACTCCAATGCCGAACTACCCGACCACGCGGGTGCGCTGTTGATGATCGAGGTCGATGGTAGTGAGAGCTACCTGCAGCATGCTGTAGAGGCCATCATCGAAGCCGCCAGCGTCGAAGGAGTAGTAGAGATCCATGCCGCACGCGACAGCAATGAAGTCGCCGCACTCTGGGCCACGCGCAAGGCGCTTTCTCCAGCACTGCGCAAGGTGGCGCCAAAGAAGATCAACGAGGATGTAGTGGTGCCGGTTTCACAATTACCGGCCCTGATCACCGGTATCGAGACACTGGCTGAACGTCACCAGATCACCATTATCAACTTCGGTCATGCTGGCAACGGCAACATCCATGTCAATCTACTCATCAATCCCGACGACCCAGAACAGGTAGCTCGGGCCGAACAGTGTCTGAGTGAGCTATTCGATCTGGTGCTCTCACTCGATGGCACACTATCCGGTGAACACGGCGTCGGTCTGGAGAAGCGTGACTTTATCGACCGAGAAGTGGATACCAACAGCCTGGCACTCATGCATCAGATCAAACAGACGTTCGATCCAAATAACATCCTCAACCCAGGCAAGACGATCCCACCACTCTCCGACTCATCGGGTGCTTCAGACAGCGGCGAGTAGCCTGCGGTAACGCTCAGCATCGTCAACACTGAAACAGCAGGCAATAATCGACTCGAACTGCGTCGTGAAATCACGCATCACCGCAACGGCCACCTCAGCGGCCGCCTGCTTCGGATAACCGTAGACACCCGTACTGATGGATGGAAAGGCGATCGTTGTTAATCCCTGCCTAAGCGCTAGCTTGAATGAGTTTTGATAGCAGGAGGCCAACAACGCCTGCTCACCCGCACCGCCTCCGCGCCAAACCGGTCCAACCGTGTGGATCACATAACGCGCCGGCAGATCGAAGCCGGGGGTAAGCTTCGCCTCACCCGTCGCACAGCCACCCAGTAGGCGACACACTTCAAGCAGCTGCGGGCCTGCGGCACGGTGAATTGCTCCATCCACACCACCACCGCCCAACAAGCCACTATTGGCGGCGTTCACAATCACATCGACCCTAAGTTGGGTAATGTCGCCCTGAACGACTTCAATCATCGAGTAAGCTCCTCACCGAATTATGGCCAAGTATAGCCATTGCAAGAAACCATATAGAAAGCGAACAGCGGTAGCTTTCGCTACAGAATTAACTATTTAACCACCCTTAGAGAGGGGCGAGTTGGGGGGGTATCGGTGGGACTATCGTCATCGGGAGGCTCAGTTCCATCCTCCTCTTCCGCAAACATCATGCCCTGCCCGTTCTCACGGGCGTAGAGCGCCAGCACCGAACCGATCGGCACAAAGATATCGTTCGATTTACCACTAAAACGTGCACTGAAACTGATCACCTCATCGCCGAGCTCAAGCCCGGATACCGCACCCATTGAGATATTGAGCACGATCTTACCGTCCTCAATATACTCGGTCGGCACCACTACCTCGTCAAACTCTGAGTTGACCAGAAGATAAGGGGTGCAGTCGTTATCGCTGATCCACTCGTAGAGTGCACGAATCAGATAGGGGCGACTTGATGTCATAGACGGAATAGAGCGCAGCGAAAACGCTACTACTCACGCATCTCCCGCTCACCCTCGGTCAGGCTCTCCTGGAACGATTCGCGAGCAAAGATACGATCCGCATAGTCAATTACCGCCTTGGCCTGCGCAGGCAGCTCGATACCGAGGTGTGGCAGGCGCCACAACAGCGGTGCGATGGCGCAATCCATTAGAGAGAACTCATCGCTGAGGAAAAACGGCTTGGCCGCAAATAGCTCAGCACTGGAGATGAGGCTTTCACGCAGTGCCTTACGCTCCTTGGCCGACTGCTTCTCGGTCTTACTCTCAATCTCATCGAGCAGCCTGAACCAGTCCTCATCGATGCGATAGAGCGCCAGACGAGCACGGGCACGTGAGACCGGATCAACCGGCATCAGCGGCGGGTGGGGGAAACGCTCATCAAGGTACTCCATGATGATATGCGCGTTGTAGAGCATCAGATCACGATCGACCAGAGTAGGAACCGTGTTGTAGGGGTTGAGATCGAGCAGATCTTCGGGCTTGTTGTCCGGATCGATGCTGATGATATCGACCGTAATACCCTTCTCCATCAGCACCATTCGTGTCTGGTGGCTGTAGGCACAGGTCGGATCCGAAAACAGCGTCATTACCGAACGTCTATTCGCCATTACTGCCATCAATACTCTCCCACTTCTCTCTTGTTATGGAACAACGACGCCCCGGTGGCCAGAGACCACCGGGGCGCACGCGGCAACTGCTATTAATGTATGTCTTTCCAGTACTCTTTCTTCAGCGCATAGGTCACGACAAAGAGAACTGCCAGGAACAGCAGCACCCAGATCCCGAGACGCTCACGCTCCAGCTTCACCGGATCACCCATATAGGCGAGGTAGTTTACCAGATCGCGGACCTGACCATCATACTCGGCCGGACCCATATTATCCTGCAGCTCGGCAAGTACGTGTGGCATACCGACATCCTTGAACACCGTATTATTCACACCGAAGGGACGGTTGGCATCTTCATGGAAGGTACGCAGATAGGTGTAGAGCCAATCAACACCGCGGGCACGCGAGATAACCGAGAGATCCGGTGGCGGTGCACCGAACCACTTCTCGGCATCCGCATCGGACATTGCGATGGTCATCGTATCGCCCACCTTCTCAGAGGCGAACATCAGACTACCCTTCACCTGCTCATCGCTCAGACCCAGATCGCTACCCATACGGTTGTAACGCTGGTACTTGGCCGAGTGGCAGCTCAGGCAGTAGTTAACGAACAGCTTGGCGCCATTCTGCAGTGAGGCGTTATCGCTAGGGTCGATATTCGCCTTGTCGAGATGCACACCACCACCGGCGGCAAGCGCCACGCCAGGCAGCACGGCAAACAACATTGCTACGATAAACTTTCTCATTTTGTCACCCTCTCTGGTACTGGCTTGGTCTTTTCAAACATTGGAATAATCGCCAGCATGATAAAGAAGAAGAAATAGTAAGCAGTGCCGATCTGCGCCAGCAGTTTGTAGAGATCGGTAGTCGGCTCCATGCCGAGGAATCCGAGCATTACAAAGTCTGCAACAAACACAAACAGCAGCACCTTGAAACAGAGACCACGGTAGCGAATCGACTTCACTGGGCTACGATCGAGCCACGGCAGGAAGAAGAGAATCACAACCGCCGCCCCCATCACCGCCACACCCGGGAACGCAGAGCCGGCAATTGACGGTACCGCACGCAACATGGCGTAGAAGGGGGTGAAGTACCAGACCGGTGCAATATGCTCCGGGGTCTTCAGCGGATTGGCTGGCTCAAAGTTCGGATGCTCAATGAAGTAGCCACCCATCTCCGGAGCGAAGAAGACAATCGCTGCAAAGACCATCAGGAAGACAACCACACCGACAATATCCTTGACCGAGTAGTAGGGGTGGAAGGGGATGCCATCGAGCGGAATACCGTTCGCATCCTTGTGCTTCTTGATCTCTACACCGTCAGGGTTGTTGGAACCGACCTCATGCAGCGCCAGGATGTGCGCCACAACCAGACCTACCAGTACCAGCGGTACGGCGATGACGTGGAAGGCGAAGAAGCGGTTCAGGGTCGCATCGGAGACGACGAAGTCACCACGAATCCAGAGCGAGAGTGGTTCACCAAGACCGAATGGTACGGCGGCGAAGAGGTTAACGATAACCTGCGCACCCCAGTAGGACATCTGTCCCCAGGGCAACAGGTAACCGAAGAACGCCTCAGCCATCAGCGCCAGATAGATCAGGCAACCGAAGATCCAGATCAGCTCACGCGGCTTTTTGTAGGAGCCGTACATCAGACCACGGAACATATGCAGATAGACCACCGCGAAGAAGGCCGATGCACCGGTGGAGTGGATGTAACGGATCAGCCAGCCCCAGTCGACATCACGCATGATGTACTCGACTGAACCGAAGGCGAGCTCGCCGTCGGGCTTGTAGTTCATGGTCAGGAAGATGCCGGAGACGATCTGGATAACCAGCACCAGCAGCGCCAGCGAACCAAAGAAGTACCAGAAGTTGAAGTTCTTCGGCGCATAGTATTCAGAGAGGTGTTCTCTCCACATCTTGGTCAGCGGGAAGCGGGCATCGACCCACCCCAGAAGATTAGTCAGCATATTCATTAGGCTGCTCCTTGATCAACACCGATCATGATCTTGCTATCGCTAAGATAGGTGTAGGGCGGAATTTCGAGATTCTTCGGTGCAGGCACGCCAGCGAAGACTCGGCCAGCGAGATCGAACTTGGAACCATGGCAGGGACAGAAGAAACCACCCTTCCAATCGGGATCAAAAGGTGCCGGGCCTATCTCGGGACGGAAGGTTGGTGAGCAGCCGAGGTGGGTACAGATTCCAACAACAACCAGATACTCCGGCTTGCTTGAGCGCACCTCATTCTTCGCCCAATCGGGCTGCTGCGCAGTATTGTTGGAGCTGGGATCGAGTAGCACGCTCTCGATCGAGGCCAGATCACTCAGGTTCTGCTCGGTACGACGAACAATCCAGACCGGCTTGCCACGCCACTCAACGGTAATGCGCTGACCCGGCTCAAGTTTGCTGATATCGGCCTCAACCGGTGCACCCGCTGCCTTCGCGCGCTCACTCGGATTCATCGACGCGAGGAAGGGGACTACCGCTGCCGCAGCACCTACACCACCCACCACTGTGGCAGCTGCGGTCAGGAAGCGGCGCCTGCTTGTATCTACGCCATCTGTACTCATTCGTGCTCTCCCAGAATGCAAAATAAAAACTGTGACGGGGCGTAATAGCTGGAGCGCGCCCCCAAAAAACCAGTAAGAACATCAGAATATTCTGATTGTCACTATGGCTTTACAAAGCCCGATAGCATCCAACAACTTGACTAAAAGGTCAAGAATGAATCTAGATTTGACTGGAATATTATTGAGTTACACGGGGTTAGCGATATCGATAAAGGTGTGTTCTATCGCATATGTCTGCGCCAAACGCTCACCCAGCGCCTGAACACCATATTTTTCGGTCGCGTGATGTCCGGCTGAGAAGTAGTGAATACCTGCTTCACGGGCAAAATGGACCGTCGACTCTGATATCTCGCCACTGATAAACGCATCGAGCCCCAGCTCCGCCGCCTGTTCGATATAGGATTGTGCCGCACCACTACACCAGCCGATTGAGCGAATCAGCGCCGGGCCATTACCGACATGCAACGGGGCGCGGCCTAACCGCTCTTTAATTTGAACGGCCAGTGCCTCGGCACTAAGAGGTTGCTCAACACCCCCCATCAACGCCAGATCTGGTCCACCGCCACCACCAAAGCTGCCCTGAACATCGAGACCTAACTGCCTTGCCAATTGCACGTTATTACCCAACTCCGAATGGGCATCGAGCGGAAGATGGTAGGCAAGCAGGCTTATATCGGCATCGAGCAGACGCTTGATACGTCCACGTTTGATCCCGGTGATGGCAGCCCCCTCACCCTTCCAGAAGTAGCCGTGATGAACCAGCACCGCATCGGCATTCAGCGCCACGGCACGATCGAGCAGCTCGGCACAGGCGGTGACACCGCTGACCAGCCTGCGTATTTCGCTTCGCCCTTCCACCTGAAGACCGTTCGGGCAATAATCCTGAAACGCGCCGACATTAAGCAGTGCATCGGTAGAGTGGACCAGCTCTTGAAGTTCGACCATATTCCCCCACATTATAGATGGCAATTCATCACAATATTAAATAAGGCCTGCTAGGTTAGCCCAATGGACTCATTACGCAAACTGATCAACAACCTCTTTCTCCTCACCACCATCGGACTGGCCGCCGCCTTTGTCGTCGTCTTCCTGCGCCCCGACCTGCTTAACAACCCGCAGCAGGTGGTGGAGATCAAGGAGAGTGGCGGAGCACAACCGGCGCATACCGTTGCCGCACCAACAATGGGTGGACTGGGCAATGGCCCGGTCTCTTACGCAACGGCTGCCAAGGCCGCCGCGCCCGCCGTGGTCAACATCAACACCGCCAAGGTCGTTACCGAGCAGGTCCACCCACTGTTCAAAGACCCACTCTTCCGCCGCTTCTTTGGTGAGAACCTCGGCATTCCGAAAAAGAAACTGCAGACCAGCCTCGGCTCTGGCGTGATCATCAGTGCCCAGGGCCACATCCTCACCAACCACCACGTGGTTGCCAACGCCGATCAGATTCGTGTGCAGCTTCATGATGGTCGCACGGCCGCCGCCACCCTGGTCGGAGCAGACCCCGACACCGACCTTGCGGTACTGCACGTTCAACTCGAAGGACTGCCCAATATCACCATTAGCAGCGACCGCGTACTGGAGGTCGGTGACGTGGTACTGGCCATCGGCAACCCCTTCGGTGTCGGCCAGACCGTTACCATGGGCATCGTCAGCGCCACCGGTCGTAGCCGCCTTGGCATCAACACCTACGAGAACTTCATCCAGACCGATGCTGCGATCAATCCCGGCAACTCCGGCGGCGCACTGGTAAACGCCCATGGCGAACTGGTCGGTATCAACACCGCCATCTTCAGTAAATCGGGCGGTTCACAGGGCATCGGCTTTGCCATCCCGATGAGCATTACCAACGGCGTCATGAAACAGATCATCAAACATGGCCACGTGATCCGCGGCTGGTTTGGTATCGAGGCGCAGGACATCACCCCGGCACTGGCTGAAAGTTTTAACCTCAAGGAGCACACTGGCGTACTGATCGCAGGTGTCATGACCGGCGGCCCTGCCGACAAGGGTGACATCAACCCGGGTGACATCATCACCCGCATCGGTGGCGAAGCGGTGGTCGATTCCCGCACCATCATGGAACGGGTCTCTGAGATCGAACCCGGCAACAGCGTCGAGCTGGAAGGAATTCGCGACGGCAAACCCCACCACTGGAGTGTTATCGTTACCGAACGACCACCGGTCGATCGACGCTAACGGACTAAATGGATTAAATGGAGCACGAGCGTGACTGAAGACCCGATCGTCTTCACCATCTTTCTCATCTTCAGCGGTGCCGCCGTTCTGGCAACCGTGGCACTCTATGCGCGCCAGGCACTGCTGGTCGCCTACATCCTGCTCGGCATACTCTTCGGCCCCTGGGCGCTCGGTCTGGTCACCGACCCCGACCTGATCCAGGAGATCTCGCACATCGGCATCATGTTCCTGCTCTTTCTGCTAGGACTCAACCTGCCACCGAAGAAACTGGTCGGCCTGCTCGGCGAGGCGACGCGCATCACCCTGATCAGCTCTACCATCTTCGCCCTCGTCGGCATGGGCATCGCCGCGCTGTTCGGCTACACCTTCGCCGAGCAGCTACTGATAGGCGCCGCACTGATCTTCTCCAGCACCATCCTCTCTCTCAAACTGCTACCGACCACCGCCCTCCACCACCAGCGCATGGGCGAGATCATCATCAGCGTACTGCTGCTGCAGGACCTGCTGGCGATCGGCATCCTGCTGGCGCTGGAGGTCCACGGCAAGGGCGACATCCCTGCCAGCGAGCTAGCAATGCTACTGCTCGCACTCCCGATACTGGTCCTCTTCGCCTACCTCTTCACACGCTACATACTGATCAAACTGATCCGCCGCTTCGACAAGATCCAGGAGTACATCTTCCTAACCGCCATCGGCTGGTGCCTCGGCATCGCCGAACTCGCCGCCCTGCTCGGCCTCTCACAGGAGATCGGCGCCTTCATCGCCGGCGTCACCCTCGCCACCAGCCCGATCGCCCTCTACATCGCCGAGAGCCTCAAACCGCTGCGCGACTTCTTCCTCATCATCTTCTTCTTCTCGCTCGGCGCCGGCTTCCAGCTACCGATCCTCGAACAGGTCCTGATCCCGGCACTGGTACTCGCCACCCTCTCGATGCTCTTCAAACCGCTCATCTTCAAGTGGCTGCTCAAAGACTCCGTCGACAAGCCGGAACGCGCCCTGGAGATCGGCGTACGCATGGGACAGGTCAGCGAATTCTCCCTCCTAATCGCCCTGCTCGCCCTGAACCTCGGCGTCATCGGCCACGAAGCCTCCTACCTAATCCAGGCAACCACCCTCCTAACCTTCATCGCCTCCTCCTACTACGTCGTACAACGCTACCCGACCCCCATCGCTGTCTCCGACAAGCTACGCCGTGACTAGGCCATCTCAAGCAGGATTAATAAAGACTCCACCCTTGCGCCCAAAAACCAGATAAATTAAAAGAGAATCACATCAAGCAAGGACGAACACCACAGGAGAGCAATGGATATGCCGAAACTGCCAAACCACGTCACTATTCTCGGTCTAGCATGCATAAAGCGCGTCTCGCTAACCATCAACAATCGAGACCGCACAACCCATTTGCACACTCAAGCGCAACATATAAGCACCACATACAATCGAGCTTTTTGCGGATAATACATGAGCGAATCAGGCAGGCTTGTCATTATCGCACTCGTTGTAAGTTGCGTACTTGCCCTTTTACAGAGTTACATTTCTGCCACAGAGCTAAGACAGATACTCGAAGCTGATGCAGCAGCAGAGGGCGTAGCACTAACAATACCGAGCAATACGTTAAAAGATCCGCTGTTTTGGGAAATGTTCACCAGGCAATCTCTGTGGTTCTTAATAGCATCCGTGCTAACAGGTATCGGCATACAACTTATTGCCAAACTACCCAACAAACTGGACGTTTTAATACAGAGCAAAGTCACTTCAAACGCAACTGACGGACCACCTCCGCATACACAAGCATTAATACCGACCGCAAATAACTCGGAGAACAAAATGACGCGCTATCCAGAATCAACTCCCGTTAGTAAGGAAGCTTTCGAACAGTCTGGGTGGCAGGACATCCTCGAAAGCGTAAAGAAGGAAGACTACTCATCAATGTGGCAAGCATTCTCTAGTGCAGCTCAAGAATCTATCGAAGTAGAGAGATTATCTGAAGGCCGCATTCTTTGGCTGTTGGCTGACGCCTGCTCAATGGCGCTTAGACCCTCTAGTCTCAACGAACCATTTGCTCCCTTCACGATTTTGGATGGGAAGCGATCAGCACTGCCAGAAGACCTAAACCCAGAAGAAATTGATCTACTTTCCTCGATCTATGCGGATATTGATGAGCCAAAACTTTGCGCACGGATTTCAGATTTAGTTTGGCTCGCAAAGAAACCGAAGGATCCGCAAGCGGCAATATCAGCAATTGATGCCTATCGCCAAGTACCAATAGATACCGAAAGCTGGATTAGAGATGGACGTGTGTGCTGGGATAGGTCCATTCAGCTATGCCTTATGCTAAAAGCCGGGGCTGGTGACCGCTTGCACCAGATAGAAGAGAGTCTGCAAGCCGCATTGCTTGGTACAGCAGCCACTGATGGGAACTTGGTATTATGGATCGCTGATCTGCTGCAAAAGCACAGACTGGCAAAAACGGTTGCCACCCATATTTGTGAGCATCTGGAAAACTTAGCTAACGAACATAGCGACAAAGGCAATCTCCTTGTTGCACGAGATCACTACGAGGCTGCTAGTGACTGGTATAAGCGTGTAGACAACAAAGAAAAATCAGCCGAAATGACCGTCAATTGCGCTGAAACATGGGCGAAAGAAGCAATTGCGAGACAATCATCTGACTCATCTCCAAGCCATATAGCTGCTGCCTCTTTCTACGAAAATGCGATTCAAAAGTATCGGACAATTCCACGAGCTTATCGAGACTCACATAACGTTGACTCTCATATCAATGAACTAAGAGATAGATTATCGGGGAGTCGCTATTTTTGCGGAAGCTTGTTTTGGGCGTCCAAGCCCAAGCAAGCGGCAAATACTTAACGCGACCGTTTATGCCTACGGCGCCCC
>NZ_MPRL01000041.1:0-29172 GCF_002020875.1 Solemya pervernicosa gill symbiont
CAAGATGACGGTCAGCCTGATTGCCCCGATTGCGATGGAAGATGGTCTGCGCTTCGCGATTCGTGAAGGTGGTCGTACCGTAGGTGCGGGTGTTGTAGCTAAGATTATTGAGTGATTGAGATGACTAATCAGAGAATTCGTATCCGTTTAAAGGCTTTTGATCATCGTCTGATCGATCAGTCAGCTCGTGAAATTGTAGAGACCGCAAAGCGTACCGGAGCACAGGTTCGTGGCCCGATTCCTCTGCCTACCAAGATGGAGCGTTTCACCGTTCTGATCTCTCCGCACGTTAATAAGGATGCACGAGATCAGTATGAGATTCGTACTCACAAGCGCCTGATGGATATTGTCGATCCTACTGACAAGACCGTAGACGCGCTGATGAAGCTCGATTTGGCGGCAGGCGTTGATGTTCAGATTAAACTGAACTGATTCGAAGAAGATTAGAGTAAGAGGATTCTTAGCATGGCAATCGGAATAGTCGGTCGCAAAGCTGGTATGACCCGCGTATTCACAGAAGAGGGTGTTTCTATCCCCGTCACTGTGATCGAGGTTGAACCAAATCGTATTTCACAGATTAAAACTGTTGAGAGTGATGGCTATCGCGCGATTCAGTTAACAGCCGGTTCGCGCCGCGCGTCTCGTGTAACCAAGGCGATGGCAGGTCACTTTGCCAAAGCTGGTGTCGAGGCTGGTCGAGGTGTTTGGGAGTTCACGCTTGCTGATGGCGAAGGTGATGATCTTGAAACGGGCGGCGAGCTTAAGGTGGGTCGCTTTGAGGCGGGGCAGATGGTTGATGTGACCGGTACCAGTATTGGTAAGGGTTTCGCTGGTGGCGTTAAGCGTCACAACTTCAAGATGCAGGATGCCACTCATGGTAACTCCATCTCTCACCGTGCGCCTGGCTCGATCGGTCAGAACCAAACCCCTGGACGTGTTTTCAAGGGTAAGAAGATGGCCGGTCATATGGGTAGTGTGCGCACCACCACGCAGAACCTTGAGGTTGTACGTGTTGATGAAGAGCGCAACCTGATTCTAGTTAAGGGTGCAGTTCCTGGTTCGAAGGGCGGTGATGTAATCGTGTTGCCCGCCGTCAAGACCCGTTCCTGAGGAGATATCGATGGAGCTTCAAGTAAAAAATTCTGATGGCGCAGCCTCAATTGAGGTTGCAGATAGTACTTTTGATCAGCCATTTAATGAGACTCTGATCCATCAAGTGGTCATTGCGCATATGGCTGGAGCCCGCGCTGGCACTAAGGCTCAGAAGAATCGTTCTGATGTTTCTGGTGGTGGTGCAAAACCCTGGAGACAAAAGGGGACAGGCCGCGCAAGATCTGGTACTATACGCAGCCCGATTTGGCGAAGCGGTGGTGTGACCTTTGCTGCACGTCCGCGTGACTTCTCGCAAAAGGTCAACAAAAAGATGTATCGCGGTGCAATCCGCTCGATTCTCTCTGAGCTACTGCGTCAGGAGAGGTTGGTTGTAGTTGGTAGCTTCACTGTTGATGCGCCAAAGACCAAGCAGATGGTTGAAAAGTTGAAGGGTTTAGATTGTGAGAAGGCGCTGATCGTAAGCGAGGCACCCGATGACAATCTCTATCTTGCTGCGCGCAATCTTTATGGTGTGGCTGTTACGGACGTGGCGGGTGTTGATCCAGTCAGTTTGGTTAATTTCGATAAGGTGGTCATGACAGTTGACGCCTTACGTATGGTTGAAGGGTGGTTGTCATGAATCAGGAAAAACTGATGCAGGTGCTGCTGGGGCCGATTGTCTCAGAGAAAAGCACAATGATTGCCGACCAGCATCAGCAGTTTGCATTTCGTGTGCGAAAGGATGCAGACAAGGCCGCTATTAAAAGCGCCGTTGAGCTGATGTTTGAGGTGAAGGTTGCCAAGGTTAACGTTGCCAATGTTAAGGGTAAGGTTAAGCGCTTTGGTCAGCGTTTTGGTCAGCGTTCAGATTGGAAGAAGGCTTACATTACGCTTGAGCCTGGTCAGGATATCGATTTCCTGGGTGCCGAATAACTTCGGTCAGATAATAGAAATACAGAACAGAAGATTGCAGTAAGGATTTGATATGGCTCTCGTAAAGGCAAAACCGACATCTCCTGGACGCCGCTTCGTCGTCAAGGTTGTAACGCCGGGTCTTCACCGTGGCGAACCGCATAAGCCGTTGCTCGATAAGAAGAGCAAGAATGGTGGTCGTAATAATAATGGTCGTATTACGACTCGTCATCGCGGTGGTGGTCACAAGCAGCGTTATCGTCTTGTTGATTTCAAGCGGAATAAAGATGGTATCGATGCCCGTGTCGAGCGTCTTGAGTACGATCCAAACCGTAGTGCGCATCTTGCGCTGCTGCTCTATGCAGATGGTGAGCGTCGTTACGTGATCGCACCGAAGGGTGTTGAGGCCGGTGAAGTGCTGCGTTCGGGTGATGATGCGCCGATCAAGCCCGGCAACACGCTTCCGTTGCGCAACATGCCAATGGGTTCTCTGGTGCACTGCATCGAGATGAAGCCAGGTAAGGGCGCGCAAATTGCACGTTCTGCTGGCACCTCGGCTCAGTTGGTTGCTCGAGAAGGTATCTACGCCACATTGAGGCTCCGCTCTGGTGAGATGCGCAAGGTACATGCTGAGTGTCGTGCGACCCTCGGTGAGGTTGGAAATAGCGAGCATTCGCTGCGCTCTCTGGGTAAGGCCGGTGCAACACGCTGGCGCGGTGTTCGTCCTACCGTTCGTGGTGTGGTTATGAACCCGGTAGATCACCCTCATGGTGGTGGTGAAGGTCGTACCTCTGGTGGTCGTCATCCTGTTAGTCCATGGGGTATGCCAACCAAGGGTTACAAGACACGTTCAATGAAGCGCACCGATAAGATGATCGTGCGTCGTCGTAAGAAGTAAAGGATAGGGGTATCTGCTGTGCCGCGTTCAATTAAAAAGGGTCCATTTGTAGATCTGCATCTGGCGAAGAAGGTCGATGAGGCTGTTGCTACTAACAACCGTCGTCCGATTAAGACCTGGTCAAGAAGATCTATGGTGTTGCCGGAGATGGTTGGTCTGACAATCGCGGTCCACAACGGTCGGCAGCATATGCCGATTCTGATTAACGAAAACATGGTTGGCCATAAGTTGGGTGAGTTCGCACTGACCCGGACCTATAAAGGTCACATTGCCGACAAGAAGAGCAAGTAAGAGGTCTGGGTATGGAGCAAGTTACTGCCAAAATGCAATATGCGCGGATCTCCCCGCAGAAGTGTCGTCTGGTTGCTGACCAGATTCGCGGTCTGCCGGTTGAGCAAGCACTGAATGTACTTTCATTTAGCCCCAAAAAGGGTGCCGATCTAGTTAAGAAAGTACTCGATTCTGCCATCGCGAACGCTGAGCACAATTCAGGTATGGATATTGATGAGCTTTTTGTTAGCACCATCTTTATCGATGAGGCGCCTACATTTAAGCGTTTTCGTGCACGTGCCAAAGGCCGTGGTGATCGTATTATCAAGCGTACCAGCCATATCACTGTACGTGTCGCAGAAAAGTAAATTCGAGAGAGAATTGTAATGGGACAGAAGGTACATCCAACAGGTATTCGCCTCGGCATCGTTAAAGATTGGACGTCGAAGTGGTATGCGGACAGCAAGAACTACGCAGAATTCTTGAATACGGATCTGCGCGTTCGTGACTTCCTGAAAAAGAAGCTGGCTCACGCATCTGTTAGCCGTATTCAGATTGACCGCCCGGCGCGTAATGCGCATATCACCATCCATACCGCTCGTCCCGGTATCGTAATTGGTAAGAAGGGTGAGGATATTGAGGTTCTGCGTAAAGAAGTCTCTGAGCAGATGGGTATCCCTGTCCACATCAATATCGAAGAGATTCGCAAGCCTGAGCTCGATGCAACGCTGGTTGCAGAAAATATCGCTCAACAGCTTGAAAAGCGTATTATGTTCCGCCGTGCAATGAAGCGTGCAGTGACAAATACCATGCGTCTCGGTGCTCAGGGCATCAAGATCAATGTTGGTGGCCGATTGAATGGTGCTGAAATCGCTCGCAGCGAGTGGTATCGCGAGGGTCGTGTTCCACTACACACCCTGCGTGCTGATATCGACTACGGTACCGCAGAGGCCAATACCACCTACGGAATCATTGGTGTGAAGGTGTGGATCTTCAAGGGTGAAGTGTTTGGTTGGGGCGAGACTGAGTCTGAGACCGAAACCAGCAAGAACGCTGCACCTGCTGCCAAGTAATTAGTAAAGAGAATTTACGAGATGCTACAGCCAAAACGTACAAAGTTCCGCAAGCAGCACAAGGGTCGCAATCGCGGTCTGGCTACTCGTGGTGACAAAATTAGCTTCGGTGAGTTTGGTCTGAAGGCCACATCGCGCGGACGCATTACTGCACGCCAGATTGAGGCTGCTCGACGTACCATTACACGTCACGTAAAACGTGGCGGTAAGTTGTGGATACGTCTGTTCCCTGACAAACCAATTACCAAAAAGCCTATTGAGGTTCGTATGGGTAAAGGTAAGGGTAATGTGGAGTACTGGATCTCTCAGATTCAACCAGGACGCGTCCTGTATGAAATTGAAGGTGTAGATGAAACTACTGCACGTGAGGCATTTAAGCTTGCTGCAGCAAAGCTTCCAGTTAAAACAACATTTGTAAGTCGTACGGTGATCTGATGAGTGCGAATGAACTTCGTAGTAAGGGTGTGGATGAGCTAAACCAGGATCTTCTGGAGCTCCGCCGCGAACAGTTTAATCTGCGTATGCAGCAGGGCACAGGCCAGTCGCCACGCCCACACCTATTTAAGAAGAATCGTCGTGATATCTCGCGTATCAAGACCGTTCTGAATGAAAAGAAAAGAGCAGGTGATGCGTCATGAGTGAAGAGAATAAGGTCTCCCGTACTGTTTCTGGCCGCGTAGTCAGCGACAAGATGGATAAGAGCATCACCGTAATGATCGAGCGTCAGGTCAAGCACCCGCTCTATGGGAAATTCATCAAGCGCAGCACCAAACTGCATGCTCATGATGAGAGCAATGAGTGCGCGATTGGTGATTTGGTAGTTATCGAGCAGTGTCGTCCGCTTTCAAAATCGAAGACCTGGCGTCTCGTTGAAATTGTGGATAAGGCTGTACAGGCCTAGGTCAACAGAAGAAGTATAGGCGGATTGAATCATGATTCAGATGCAGACAGTTTTGGACGTGGCCGACAACAGTGGTGCTCGTCGTGTGATGTGTATCAAGGTGCTGGGTGGCTCTAAGCGTCGTTATGCCAGAATCGGTGACGTTATTAAAGTCAGCGTAAAAGAGGCTAACCCACGCGGTAAGGTTAAGAAGGGTGATGTATATAATGCAGTAGTTGTACGTACTGCCAAAGGCGTACGTCGTACTGATGGTTCCATCATTCGTTTTGATGGTAATGCTGCAGTACTACTGAATACACAACATCAGCCAATCGGTACGCGTATCTTTGGCCCCGTAACCCGCGAGCTGCGTAGCGAGAAGTTTATGAAGATCGTTTCACTCGCTCCAGAAGTACTTTAATTTAGAAGGTTGTTGTCATGCGTAGGATTAAAAAAGGTGACGAAGTCATCGTAACCACGGGTAAGGACAAGGGCCGTCGTGGAAATGTGCTGCAGGTTCGTGATGACAGTCGCGTGCTGGTGGACGGTATCAACATGGTCAAGCGCCATACTAAGGGCAATCCACAGGCCGGACAGGCTGGTGGCATCATCGAAAAAGAGATGCCGATCCAGGTCTCGAACGTCATGCTCTTTAATGCCGAGACTGGCAAGGGTGACCGTGTAGGCATCCGTACTCTGGAGGACGGACGTAAAGTGCGCTTCTTCAAGTCGAACAACGAAGTTATTGACGTTTAAATCGGATAGAATAATGGCCAGATTTCAAGAGTATTATCGTGAGTCCGTCGTGCCTCAGCTCAAGGAGAAACTTGAGGGTGCGAATGCGATGGAAATTCCACGTATAACCAAGATCACGCTGAACATGGGTCTTGGTGAAGCGATTGGCGATAAGAAAGTCGTCGAACACGCAGTAGCAGACATGATCAAGATTGCAGGTCAGAAGCCTGTAGTCACTCACGCTAGAAAATCGGTTGCCGGTTTTAAGGTTCGTGAAGAGTGGCCAATCGGTTGTAAGGTTACCCTTCGCCGTGAGCGCATGTATGAGTTTCTTGATCGCCTGATCACCATCGCTATACCACGTATTCGTGACTTCCGGGGTCTTAACGGTAAGTCATTCGATGGTCGTGGAAACTACAGCATGGGTGTTCGTGAGCAGATCATCTTCCCGGAGATCGACTATGACAAGATCGATGCACTCCGTGGTATGGATATTACGATCACTACGTCAGCGCGTACTGATGAAGAGGGACGTGCGCTTCTCGAAGCGTTTAACTTCCCGTTCAAGAACTGAGGATTGATTAATGGCTAAAGTAAGCATGATCGAGCGCGAAACAAAGCGTGCCAAATGTGTAGCAAAGTATGCAGACAAGCGTGCTGCACTCAAGGCAATTATTAACAATCCTGAGACGAGCTATGAGGAGATGATGGCAGCACAGGCCAAGCTCCAGAAACAGCCTCGTAATGCCAGCAAGTGCAGACAGCGTAATCGTTGTGCGATTACCGGTCGTCCTCACGGTTTTTACCGTAAGTTCGGGCTGTCACGTAACAAGCTGCGTGAAGCCGCTATGCGTGGTGACGTTCCAGGTCTAGTCAAGGCTAGCTGGTAGTAGACAGAAACCTAATTTACAGGGGATTTCCAAGTGAGTATGACGGACCCTATCGCGGATATGCTGACGCGAATCCGAAATGGACAGGCTGCAGGCAAGGTAGAAGTATCAATGCCAGCATCGAAGATTAAACAGGCGGTTGCCAACGTTCTCAAGAGCGAAGGTTACGTTACCGATGTGCGTCACGAAGAGGTTGAGGGCAAGAAGCAGCTAGTCGTTGCGCTTAAGTACTTCGAAGGCAAGCCAGTTATCGACAATATCAAACGCATCAGCCGTCCTGGACGTCGTTTGTATAAGGGCAAGGATGATCTGCCTACGGTATTAAATGGCCTTGGTGTTGCTATTATTTCGACATCGAAGGGCGTAGTTAGTGACAGAGAAGCGCGCGCCAATGGTAGCGGCGGCGAAGTCCTCTGCATAGTTTCCTAGTGGGTGGTGTTTAGATGTCCAGAATCGGAAGAAAACCCGTCACGATCCCTAAGGGTGTAGAAGTTACCCTGAATGGTCAGAATATAAGTGCCAAGGGCAGCAAAGGTACGATGCAGCTCGAAGTCAATGAGACTGTAACGGTAAACCAGGATGGCGACAGCCTGAGTTTTGCACCTGTAAAGGAAAGCAAGACTGCGTGGGCGATGACCGGTACAATGCGCTCCCTGGTTAACGGAATCGTTAACGGTGTTAGTGCTGGTTTCGAACGCAAGCTAGAGCTGATTGGCGTTGGTTATCGTGCGCAGGCTAAGGGCAGTACGCTCAATCTGAGCCTCGGTTTCTCTCACCCTGTTGAGTACGCTGTACCTGAGGGTATTACAATCGAGACACCGAGCCAGACTGAGATCCTTGTAAAGGGTTGTGACAAGCAGAAGGTTGGTCAGGTAGCAGCAAATATTCGCGCGTGTCGTCCACCAGAGCCTTATAAGGGCAAGGGTGTTCGTTATTCCGACGAAGTTGTTGTACGTAAAGAAGCCAAAAAGAAGTAAGGGTTCGGTAAGATGGATAAAAAATCTACACGTCTACGTCGCGCACGTAAGTCACGCATCAAGATTAGAACCCTTGGTGAGAATCGACTCAATGTGCATCGCACGCCGCGTCATATTTATGCGCAGATCATCTCGCCGGACGGTAATACCGTCCTCGCTGCCGCATCGACTCTACAGTCTGATGTTAAAGAGGGTCTTGAAGGTACCGGCAATGTTGCTGCTGCAGTAGCTGTAGGCAAAATGATTGCCGAACGCGCAAAGACTGCAGGCGTAACCAAGGTCGCCTTCGACCGCTCCGGTTTTAAATATCATGGCCGTATCAAAGCACTTGCCGATGCTGCGCGTGAAAATGGTCTTGAGTTCTAAGGGTTAGATTATGGCAAATATGAATGCACAGGCAGCGGGTGACGATCTTCAAGAGAAGCTCGTTCACGTTAATCGCGTAGCTAAAGTTGTAAAGGGTGGACGTCAGTTCGGCTTTACCGCACTTACTGTAGTAGGTGATGGCAAGGGTCGTGTTGGCTTTGGATATGGTAAGGCACGCGAAGTACCTGTAGCGATTCAAAAGGCTATGGAGAAGGCGCGCAAGAACATGAAAACCATCAATCTTAATGCGAGTACGCTCTACTACCCGATCAACGCTGTGCATGGTGGCGCTAAGGTCTACATGCAGCCGGCATCTGAAGGTACTGGAATTATTGCTGGTGGCGCGATGCGAGCAGTTTTTGAAGTCCTCGGTGTTCGCGATGTGCTTGCCAAAACGATCGGTTCACCGAATCCGATCAATGTAGTTCGCGCTACCATTAAAGGTCTGGAAGAGATGTCATCTCCAGAGCAGGTTGCTGCCAAGCGCGGTAAGAAAGTTGAAGAGATTTTGGGATAAGCCATGTCTGCATCAAATACAATCAAAGTGACGCTGGTCAAAAGCACCAGTGGTCGACTGAAGAGCCATCAGGCCTGTGTTCGTGGTCTTGGTATTCGTCGCATGCATCAGACCGTTGAAGTACTCGATACTCCAGAGAATCGTGGCATGATCAATAAGGTCTCCTACATGCTAAACGTTGAGGAAGCTTAAAATGCGTTTGAATACAATCAAGCCAGCACCTGGCACTAAAACCGATGCCAAGCGAGTTGGTCGTGGTATCGGTTCGGGCTTCGGAAAAACCTGTGGTCGCGGCCATAAGGGTCAGAAGTCGCGTTCAGGCGGGTTCACCAAGGTCGGATTCGAGGGTGGTCAGATGCCGCTCCAGCGCCGTCTTCCTAAGATCGGCTTCAGCTCGCGTATTGGTCGTGAAACAGCCAATGTACGACTTAGTGAGCTGGCCAAGATTGAGGGAGACGTTGTCAGCATCGAGTCACTGCAGAAGGCAAATGTGATCGGTAAGAACATCAAGCGTGCCAAGGTCTTCTCATCGGGTGGTGTTGACAAGGCGTTCACTCTCAGCGGAATTACCGCTACCAAAGGTGCTCAGGCTGCGATCGAAGCTGCCGGCGGAAAAGTTGAGGCATAAGTGGTCAAATCAGCCTCTGCAATGGCCGGTGGCATGGACACCGGGAAACTATCTGAGCTAAAACAGAGGCTCTTTTTCGTCTTGGGTGCTCTGATCGTATATCGAATTGGTGCACACATCCCTGTTCCAGGGATCGATCCTGTCGCATTGGCGAAGATGTTCGAACAGCAAAGCGGCACCATATTGGACATGTTTAACATGTTCTCGGGTGGTGCTTTGATGCGTTTCACCCTTTTCGCACTGGGCATCATGCCCTATATCTCAGCCTCTATTATCATGCAACTGCTAACGGTGGTTGTACCAACCCTTGAACAGTTGAAGAAAGAGGGAGAGGCAGGGCGTCGTAAGATTACTCAGTACACTCGATATGGCACGCTCGTTCTCGCGACTTTCCAGGCCATTGGTATTGCTATCGCTCTACAAAACCAGACTGTTGCAGGGCTTTCGGTAGTCATTAGTCCTGGCGTTGGTTTTATCTTCACAGCCGCTGTGACGCTGGTCACCGGAACTATCTTCCTGATGTGGTTGGGTGAGCAGGTGACTGAGCGTGGTATCGGTAATGGTATATCCATCATTATCTTCGCTGGTATCGTTGCTGGTCTTCCTTCCGCGATTGGTGGAACCCTTGAGCTTGCTAGAACCGGTGAGCTCAATGCACTGACAATCCTATTCCTATTTGCTCTTGCCATTGCCGTCACTGGATTTGTTGTATTTGTTGAGCGTGGTCAGCGTCGCATCACTGTTAACTACGCTAAACGACAACAGGGCCGCAAGATGTATGCGGGTCAAAGCACACATCTACCCTTGAAGCTGAATATGGCCGGTGTCATTCCTCCCATTTTCGCATCAAGTATCATTCTATTTCCTGCAACGCTTGGTAGTTGGTTCGGCAGTGCTGAGGGTATGGGCTGGCTTAAAGATCTTTCTACAATGGTGTCACCAGGTCAGCCTCTTTATGCAATGTTCTATGCGGTGGCGATCATCTTCTTCTGCTTCTTCTATACCGCGTTGGTGTTTAATTCCCGCGAAACCGCAGATAACCTGAAAAAATCAGGTGCTTTTATCCCCGGGATTCGTCCTGGTGAGCAGACGGCCAAATATGTAGACACCGTACTTACACGCCTAACACTGGCTGGTGCAATCTACATTACTGCAGTATGCTTGCTGCCCGAATTTCTGACGATCTACTGGAACGTGCCGTTCTACTTTGGCGGAACATCGCTGCTGATTATCGTCGTTGTAGTAATGGATTTTATGGCGCAGATGCAGACACACATGATGTCGCATCAATACGATAGCCTGCTCAAGAAGGCTAATCTTAAGTCGCAAAAACGTCCAAGCTAAGTTTCGTTTTCTAAATTATTTCGTTAAGGAGTGTCCCATGAAAGTCAGGGCATCTGTTAAGAAGATCTGTCGTAATTGCAAAGTTGTTAAACGCAAGGGTGTTGTTCGTATCATCTGTAGCAGTGACGCTCGTCACAAACAACGCCAGGGTTAATTTCTCACCCGATTAGGATTGATTTATTTTGAGTGGCGCGATATTATGGCGCGCTTTCCCCGGCTGGTCCGGGTTTTGTAGCTAGGAGTGAAGTAGTATGGCCCGTATTGCTGGTATCAATATACCGACAAATAAACACACGGTTATTGCACTGACATCGATTTATGGCGTCGGCCGTACTCGGTCTGCGAACATATGCGAGACCCTTGGAATCAACCCGGCAGCAAAGATCAAAGATCTGACCGAAGGTGAGGTTGAGAGCATTCGTGGCGAAGTTGCTAAGATCACCGTTGAGGGTGACCTACGTCGTGAAGTTGCTATGAATATTAAGCGTCTGATGGATATGGCTTCATATCGCGGTATCCGTCATCGTCGTGGTCTACCTGTCAACGGACAGCGTACCAAGACAAACGCACGTACCCGTAAGGGTCCGCGTCGCGCAGTACGTAAGTAACTCGCACGGCTACTGAAGTTTAAGAAACTTATCTCGGAATTTAGAAATGGCTAAAGGTAAAGCAGCACGCATTCGTAAGAAGGTGAAAAAGGACGTTGTCGACGGTATCGCCCACGTACACGCCTCTTTTAATAACACCATCATTACTATTACCGACCGTCAGGGCAATGCGCTCTCATGGGCAACCTCAGGTGGTTCAGGTTTCCGCGGTTCACGTAAGAGCACACCTTTCGCGGCACAGGTTGCTGCAGAGCGTGCTGGCGCTGTTGTTGCTGAGTTCGGCATGAAGAATATGGAGGTCCGTATCAAGGGACCTGGCCCTGGCCGTGAGTCGGCAGTTCGTGCTTTGAACAACGCCGGTTTCAAAATTACCAGCATTACAGATGTGACGCCGATTCCACACAACGGCTGTCGTCCCCCTAAGAAGCGTCGCGTTTAATTTACGGAGTTACCTGTGGCTAAGTATATCGGTGCCAAGTGTCGTCAGTGTCGTCGTGAGGGAAGTAAACTCTTCCTCAAGGGCGAGAAGTGTTATACCGCGAAGTGTGCGATTGAGAAGCGTCCTTTCCCACCTGGTCAGCATGGCCAGCGTCGTACCCGCCTTTCTGACTATGCACTTCAGTTGCGTGAAAAGCAGAAGCTACGTCGTACCTATGGCGTACTCGAAAAGCAGTTCCTCGGCTACTACAAAGACGCGGCTCGTAAGAAGGGCTCTACCGGTGAGAACCTGTTGCAGTTCCTCGAGAGTCGTCTCGATAATGTTGTTTATCGTATGGGTTTCGCGGCATCTCGCTCAGAGGCTCGTCAGCTGGTCCGTCATAACGGTATTACCGTCAACGGTGGCAAGGTGAATATCCCTTCATATCAGCTCGCTGCTAGCGATGTTGTTGCCGTCAATGAGAAGAAGCGCAGCCAGATCCGCATTCAATCTGCTATCGAACTTGCGCAGCAGCGCGGTTTTGCTGATTGGATCGATGTTGATGTGAAAAAGATGGAAGGTGTTTACAAGAATCGTCCGGAGCGTAGTGATCTCTCCGCAGACATCAATGAGCATCTCGTTGTCGAACTGTATTCTAAGTAAACGCTAAGGGGATTGGGTTAAATGTCGGCTTCTGTAACGGAATTTCTTAAGCCACGTCTAGTTGACGTGCAACAGGTATCAAGCAATGTTGCTAAGGTGACACTGGAACCGCTCGAGCGTGGTTTTGGTCACACTCTTGGTAATGCAATCCGTCGTATCCTGCTCTCTTCTATGCCTGGCTGTGCGGTTGTAGAGGTAGAGATTGAAGGCGTCCTGCACGAGTACTCAACCATTGAGGGTGTACAGGAAGATGTGATCGATATCCTTCTCAATCTCAAGGGCCTCTCTATCACCATGCATGCACGTGAAGAGGCTACCCTAAAGATCAACAAAAAGGGGCCTGGTCCTGTTACTGCCGGTGATATCACCGTTGATCATGACGTAGAGATCGTCAATCCTGACTTTGTGATTGCTAACCTGACTAAGGAAGGCGAGATCAATATGAGCATGAAGGTTCTACGTGGACGTGGCTATCAGCCATCTACCGTTCGTGCAGCAGAGGGTGAGGATTCACCAATTGGTGTACTTCAGCTTGATGCCTCATTTAGTCCAGTGCTACGTGTTAGCTACTCAGTAGATCGCGCCCGTGTAGAGCAGCGCACCGATCTCGATAAGCTTGTTATTGAAATCGAGACTAACGGTACCATCGATCCTGAAGAGTCAATTCGTCGTGCTGCAGGCATTCTGCATGATCAGCTCTCAGTATTTGTAGATTTGCAGGGCAAACAGGAGACTGCAGCTGTATCTAAGGAGCCTGAGATCGACCCGGTTCTGCTGCGCCCTATCGATGATCTGGAGCTGACTGTTCGTTCAGCCAACTGTCTCAAGGCGGAGAACATCTATTACATTGGTGACTTGATTCAGCGTACTGAGGTTGAGCTTCTGAAAACGCCTAACCTTGGTAAGAAGTCACTTACCGAAATCAAGAACGTACTGGCCTCACACGGCCTCTCAATGGGTATGCGTCTCGAGAACTGGCCACCAGCCGGACTCGAGAAGAGCGCCGGTTGAATAACACTCTAGTTTAAGAAGGTATAAACCCATGCGTCATCGTAATAGCGGCCGTCAGTTAAATCGTAATAGCAGCCACCGCAAGGCAATGTTCAAGAACATGGCTGTCTCATTGCTCAGCCATGAGGCAATCAAGACCACACTGCCTAAGGCCAAGGAGCTGCGTCGCGTAGCCGAGCCTCTGATCACCATGGCTAAAAACGACAGCGTTGCAAATCGTCGTCTCGCCTTTAACCGCCTACGTGATCGTGATGCAGTCACCAAGCTGTTTAATGAGCTTGGTCCACGTTATAAGGATCGCCCTGGTGGTTATATGCGTATCCTCAAGTGTGGATTCCGTGATGGTGACAATGCAACTATGGCCTATGTCGAGTTGGTTGATCGTCCAGATGTTGAAGAAGAGACTGCTGACGAATAGATCTATTTGTCTACTTAAAAGCCGGGCAATGCCCGGCTTTTTTGTGTCTGAGATTTGATGCCGCTTTGCTGCTAGGCTTCTTTTATGATTGTTATTGCGACTGACTTTGGCATTGACGGACCCTATCTAGGTCAGATGATTGCCGCCATCTATGCGCAAAACAATCAAATTCCCGTTGTAACGCTCTTCTCTGATCTACCTACATACGATATTAAGGCTTCGGCATATCTGCTTGAGCCTCATATCAACTTCTTTCAGCAGGGAACGGTATTCCTGTGCGTCGTTGATCCCGGTGTCGGTGGCAGTCGCTTGCCTATCGTGGTTAAGGCGGACGGTCGCTGGTTTGTTGGGCCAGATAACGGCCTCTTTGCGATGATTGCCAGGAGGGCAAAGCTTGTTTCGTATTGGGTAATCAGCTGGCTGCCTGATCAGTTATCGGCCTCCTTCCATGGTCGTGACCTGTTTGCGCCGATTGCTGCTGAACTGGCATTGTCAGGCGTCAATGATAAACATATGCATGCTGTTGAGCAGGTTACATCTGATCCTTCCTGGCCGGAGGATCTCAGTGAGGTGGTTTATGCGGATCGCTATGGCAATGCTATTACCGGAATCAGGGCATTAACACTCGATAACAGCGATAGACTGATCGTGAACGGTACGGAGATCTCATCAGCACGTACCTTCTCCGAAGTTGCTGTTGGTGAGCTGTTTTGGTACGAAAACTCAAATGGCTTGGCTGAAATTGCCGTCAATAAGGGGAGCGCAGTAGCCGCTCTCGAGATTGAGCTGGGTGCTCCTGTCGTTCGTGTTCTGGGTACCTAGCACCACTAAGTACTATCTCTGTTTAGCATTGGTTTGAGGAAATGCCCGGTGTGGGAATGCGCTACATCAGCAATCTTCTCAGGCGTTCCTGAGGCGAGAATTTCCCCGCCCTTGTCGCCACCCTCTGGACCGAGATCAATGACCCAGTCGGCTGTTTTGATGACATCAAGGTTGTGCTCGATGACGACGATGGTATTGCCGTGGTCGCGTAGGCGATGCAACACAACGAGTAGCTGTTCGATGTCGAAGAAGTGTAGGCCCGTGGTCGGTTCATCAAGTATGTAGAGTGTATTGCCTGTGTCACGTTTCGATAACTCCTTGGCCAGTTTAACGCGTTGCGCCTCACCACCCGAGAGAGTGGTGGCGTTCTGTCCAAGGCGAATATAAGAAAGACCGACCTCTACCAGAGTCTTAAGCTTTCGAGCCAGAGGTGGTACCGCCTCAAAAAATGGCAGCGCCTCCTCTACGGTCATTTCTAATACTTCGTAGATATTTTTTCCCTTGTAACGTACTTCGAGGGTTTCGCGATTATAACGTTTACCCTTGCAGACATCGCAGGGAACGTAGATGTCGGGTAAGAAGTGCATCTCTACCTTGATTACACCATCGCCCTGACACGCCTCACAGCGACCACCCTTGACGTTAAAGCTAAATCGCCCAGGTTTATAGCCGCGTGAGCGCGCTTCCTGGGTGGCTGAAAAGAGCTCGCGAATTGGCGTGAATAGACCTGTGTAGGTGGCAGGGTTCGATCTCGGAGTGCGGCCAATCGGGCTCTGATCGATATCGACAACCTTGTCGAAATGGTCGAGGCCCTCGATCGCATCACAGGCGGCCCCGGTAGAGCTTGCACCGTTGAGTTCTCGAGCGGCCTCGGGGTAAAGGGTGTCGTTAATCAGGGTCGATTTGCCGGAGCCAGAGACACCCGTAATGCAGGTGAACAGTCCAACGGGAATCTCGATGTCGACTCTCTTGAGGTTGTTTGCGCACGCACCGCGGACGGCGAGCTGTCGTGACACGTCGGCAGGCGTCCGTGTTTGTGGGACCGCGATCTCGCGTGCACCACTTAGATACTGCCCCGTCAATGAGGACGGACAGTTCATGATCTCGGCGGGTGTTCCCTGCGCGACAACCTCTCCACCATGTACGCCGGCACCTGGGCCAATGTCGACGACGTGGTCGGCTGATCGCACCGCATCCTCATCGTGCTCGACGACAATAACGGTATTTCCCATGTCGCGTAGATGGGTGAGTGTGTCTAGAAGGCGTTGATTGTCACGCTGATGCAGGCCGATGGATGGCTCATCAAGAATGTACATTACACCGACCAGGCCCGCGCCAATCTGACTGGCAAGCCGGATACGCTGCGCTTCGCCACCCGACAGGGTGTCGGCACTGCGATCGAGGGTCAGGTAATCGAGGCCGACATTGACCAGAAAGTTGAGCCGGTCACCGATCTCCTTGCGCACCTTGGCAGCGATCTCGCCACGACGCCCCGGTAGTTCCAGATTCGCAAAGAAATCGCGTGCTTTACCAACCGGCAATGCGGCAATGGCGGGTAGGTTATGTTTGGTGATAAAGACGTTGCGCGCGCCGCTGTTAAGGCGCGTACCGTTGCAGCCGGGACAGAGTTGATCGGCGAGATAGCGTGATAGCTCCTCACGCACCACGTTGGACTCGGTCTCTCGATAACGACGCTGCATATTGGGAATAATGCCTTCGAAGGCGTGTACCTTGGTGGTAATGCTCTGGCCGCGCTCCTGCAGATACTGAAACTCTATCTCCTCTTCACCGCTGCCGTAGAGTACTGTTGTTTGAATCGATTCAGGCAGCTCCTCGTAGGGGGTTTCGATATCGAATTTGAAATGGTCGGCAAGCGAGCTGATCAGGTGGAAGTAGTACATGTTGCGACGATCCCAACCACGTACTGCGCCACCTGCCAGGCTGAGATGAGGGTTGGAGACCACCTTGTCGGGGGCGAAGTAGGTCTCAATGCCGAGTCCATCACAGCTGGGACAGGCTCCGACCGGGTTGTTGAAGGAGAAGAGGCGTGGTTCCAGTTCGGTTAGTGAATAGCCGCACTCGGGACAGGCAAACTTGGCGGAGAAGAGCAGCTCAGGTTGCTCGGGCTGATCCATGTAGGCAACTCGCGCCAGTCCATCAGAGAGGCTCAGTGCGGTCTCGAAGGACTCCGCAAGACGGGTCTGAATATCTTCGCGTACCTTGAGTCGGTCGACGACCGCTTCAATGGTGTGTTTGCGCTTCAGGTCGAGTTTGGGTGCGCTGTCGAGTTCTATGATCTCGCCATTGATACGAGCGCGGATAAAACCCTGTGCGCGTAGCTCCTCGAGAATATGCAGGTGTTCACCCTTACGTTCGCTGATCACAGGGGAGAGCAGCATCAGTTTGCTCCCCTCTGGCAGTTCCATCACCAGATCGACCATCTGACTGATCGTCTGAGCCTCGAGGGTGGTGCCGTGCTCGGGGCACTGCGGTGTGCCGGCACGGGCAAACAGCAGGCGCAGGTAATCATAGATCTCAGTGATGGTGCCGACGGTCGAGCGGGGGTTGTGTGAGGTCGACTTCTGCTCGATGGAAATTGCTGGTGAGAGGCCCTCGATATGGTCAATATCGGGTTTCTCCATCATCGACAGAAATTGGCGAGCGTAGGCAGAGAGCGACTCGACGTAGCGGCGTTGACCCTCTGCGTAGATGGTGTCGAAGGCGAGCGATGACTTGCCAGAACCGGAGAGGCCAGTAATAACTATCAGCTTGTCTCGCGGTAGGTCGAGATCGATATTTTTCAGGTTATGGGTGCGCGCGCCACGCAGGTGAATCGTGTCCATCGGTCGTTTCCAGAGGGCAAGTCAACCTGATACTATACGCCGTCCTGCTACTCTCTGGCACATATTTAATGAGGCGTAAAAGTAGAGGCGGAGACGCCCAAACCCTGGATCGTGACGAGCGAAGAGCGACTGCTTCTCTCGCTGCAATTTTTGCCCTGCGTATGTTGGGGCTGTTCATGATTCTGCCGGTTTTTTCACTCCACGCCGAGTCACTGGAGGGGGTAACCCCAATGTTGATCGGTGTGGCGATTGGTGCCTACGGTCTTACTCAGGCGGTGTTACAGATCCCCTTCGGCATGCTCTCGGACCGCTTTGGTCGCAAGCCTGTCATTACTCTCGGTCTACTGTTATTTGTCATTGGTAGTGCGGTCGCCGCCTCATCTGAATCGATCCACGGCATCATTCTTGGTCGCGCCCTGCAGGGATCGGGCGCCATCGCCGCAGCAGTAATGGCGCTGATCGCCGACCTCACCCGCGAAGAGCGCCGCACCCAGGCGATGGCAACCATCGGCATGAGTATTGGTATCTCCTTTGCCGTCTCGCTGGTGCTTGGACCGATGCTCGCCAACTGGATTGGGCTCTCGGGCATTTTCTGGATGACGGCGCTACTCGCATCTATCGGTATTGCCGTGCTGCACCTACTGGTGCCGACGCCTAAAACAAGCAAATTCCATCGTGAGTCGGAGGCGGTACCGGCTCAGCTCGGCGCGGCACTACGCAATCCGGAGCTACTGCGCCTCGACTTTGGTATTATGATTCTGCATATGATTCTCACCGCGTTGTTTGTGGTGATGCCATTGGCGCTGCGTGATCGTGCCGGGTTGGCAAGTGACTACCATTGGATGCTCTATCTGGGGGTAATGCTGCTCGCCTTTGTGGCGATGGTGCCCTTTATTATCATTGCTGAGCGAAAACGACGCATGAAAGGGATCTTTCTCGGTGCCATTGCTGCGATCTCTGTGTCGCAGTTCGCGCTCTCCTGGTTAACCTCGGAGCTGGTTGCAGTCGCGCTACTCTTGTTTCTCTTTTTTACCGCCTTCAATCTGCTTGAGGCGAGCCTGCCATCGCTGGTCTCAAAGATTTCACCTGCAGCGAGTCGCGGCTCCTCGATGGGAATCTACTCCACCTCACAGTTTCTAGGGGCCTTTCTAGGCGGCGTAGTCGGCGGCTGGAGTTACGGTAGCTACGGAGTGGAGACAACACTGATGATGGGTGGTGTGATGGCATTGCTCTGGCTGCTACTGGCCAGCGGTATGGAACAGCCGCGGTATCTGAGCAGCTATCTGCTCAGAGTTGAACAGCTCGAAGCCGATCAGGCAGCACTGCTGGGCGACAGGCTTCGAGAGGTGCGCGGCGTGGCTGAGGCAAGTGTTGACGGTGAGGAGGGTGTTGCCTACCTCAAGGTCGATAGTGTGGAGTTTGATGAGGCCGAGCTGCGTGAGTTTTCGCTAGCCGAGGCGTAGAATCGACCGGGTTTGGTCACGGTCGAAAATTGTTGATCAGAATAATAGTTAGAGAGATAGAGGGGAGACTTATCAATGGCACGCGGAATTAACAAGGCAATACTGATCGGCAACCTGGGCAAAGATCCCGAGGTGCGTTACACAGCGGGCGGCTCTGCGGTGGCAAATATCACCCTGGCGACGACTGAATCGAGAAAGGATCGTCAGAGTGGCCAGTGGACGGAGCATACCGAGTGGCACCGTGTGGTTCTCTTCGGCAAAACCGCCGAGACGGCAGGCGAGTACCTACGCAAAGGCTCGCAGGTCTATATCGAGGGACGTATTCAGACCAGCAAGTGGCAGGATAAAAGTGGCCAGGATCGCTATACCACTGAGGTTGTCGCGAATACGATGCAGATGCTGGGTGGACGTGGAGGCGGCGGTGCCGGAAACTTCAGTCAGGATGATCGTGGTCAGTCAGCACCAGCGGCTGCGCCCGCATCGGCGCCCGCAGCCGCCCCTGCCGGTGGCGGCAACTTCGACGACTTCGACGACGATATCCCGTTCTGAAACATACCTTAGGGTGTATCTGTAAGGTTATCCGTATTAATATTAGTAATAACAGATAGTTAGCTGAAAGTATACAGAGGTTATTAAATATTTCTGTATACTTTTTTTTAAACCATGCTATGGTTATCATATACCAAAGATATTTGTATGATTATGAGGTTTGAGCTTATGAATAAATACCAGACTTTCAGGTTTCCAAACGGTGAGCGTTATGGGCTGTTAGTTGATGGTGTTTCAAGTGAGCCTCTGATTTACCAGAATTTGTATACCACTATTCACCACAGGAATAAGTCTGATTCAATAAATACCATCAGATCTGTTTATGGGGTTCTTGGGTTCTTTACGGAGTTATGTAGGCTTCTTGGGATTGATATTGAAGATAGGTTTCGAGCAGGTGATTTATTGACAGGTTCCGAAATTGAGTCGATAGCGCTGTGGTCAAAAAAACCGAAAGTTGAACTCTCTAAAGCCGAGAATGTTGAGAGAGTAAATAACGTAGTACCTATCAATCTAAGGAAGATAGAGCTGGCACGTTATACGGTGGTTGTAGATGAAGATCTTGTTGAGGCAAATACAACATACAATAGATTAACGGTTATTGCTCAGTATGTTACTTGGTTAGCAAATACGATTTCACCTGCATCACATAAAGCAATCAGCAGGATGACTAATAGCATTATTAATCATCGGCCAGTGAAAATGTCATCATCTTCTGGTAAAGAGCCGTTTAAGTCATTGGAGAAGGATCAAAAAACTCGATTGCTTGAAATGATAGAGCCAGATTCTGTTGATAATCCATGGAAAAATGAAGCGGTTCGTTATCGTAATCGTTTGATTATACATATTCTGATGTATGTGGGGTGTCGAAAAGGAGAGCTGTTGTCTCTAAAGGCAACAGACTTAGACCCTGGGAAAAAAGCAATTTGTATCCGAAGAGATGCGGATAATCCTGATGATCCACGAACAAACCCAGCATTGGTTAAAACGCTGAGTAGAGATGTTGAGATTCCTGATGAGCTTTATTTGATGATCGAGGAATACATTATTAAATATCGCTCAAAAGTAAAAGGAGTAAATAAGTGCCCTTATTTATTTGTCAGTCATCAGAATGGGGCGTCTGTAGCAATGCCCCTGTCTCATTCTGCTGTTGATAAAATATTTGGTATTCTCGCAAAAACTCTGGGTTTTAGTGTTCATCCTCACGCACTTAGACATACATGGAATGACGATTTTAGTGAACAGGTGGAACCATTTTTAAGTTCAGGAGAAATGTCAGAGTCAGAGGTAGAAGACTTACGAAGTTATATCATGGGTTGGAAAGAGGATTCTGGGACTGCGAGAACATACACAAAACGCTATCAGCAGAAGAAAGCCATGAAGTTTGGTTTGCACCTACAAAAGAAGATACGCGATGCTGATAAAGATCGAATAGAAATTAAGAATATGGATGTTCCATTCTGAGTCAATGAATATGGATAATATAGTAAACCGTAATGCTTTATCAGTAAGCAATGTATCAAAATCTGTATCTTTTAACGGATATGAGTTTGATATGTATTCTGATGTCTGGAAGTTAAATAAAGACAGGGAAATTAGGGTTGGATTTGTTGCAGAATTCGAGTCATCAATTCAAGAGGATATTAGGGCGACACTCGTGTACTTTGCTGAGAACAAATCTGTAGGGCATGTCGCAAATGTTTGTAGAGAAATTAAAGGATATGTAGATAACGGATTTAGAACTATTACTCAGGAAGGTGTTTTGGCCTATAAGTCAAAGTTCTCATCGAAAAGAGATGAGTACAGAGTGGCAGTGTTAAGAGTCTTTCTAAAGCAGCTGTATTTTCTAGAGTTTAAGGCGGTAAGTGATCAGGTTTTTGAGCTGCTGAGTAGTTGGAAGCTATCCGGTAATGATAAAGGAATGGCTGTCTTATCGCTTGATCCTGAAGAAGGGCCATACAGTGATATAGAGTTTGAAGCAATAAGAAGTGGGCTTGATAACAAGTATGCTGAATCGGTGATTGATGATGAGGAGTATTCGCTAGCACAACTTTTTGCTGCAACAGGCAGAAGGCCAATACAAATTGCTTCATTGAAAATTGGTGATTTGAGCATTGATTCGGACACATTGGAGTTGCCTGTATATATGTTGCAGATACCTAAGGCAAAAGTGCGCGGGCGTGGTTTTAGGGCAGAATTTACGGGCTTTGCTCTTATAGAAAGTATTGGTCAAGTTCTAAGTGTACATATAGCGAATGTGAAGAAGAAAGCTGAACGTCAAATAGGAAGAGTGCTAAGTAAAAAAGAGCGCGATTTGCTGCCAATGTTTCCGGATGACATAAGGCAATTTAAGAATCTCTCTTCCGAAGACATGATGGCGGCTTTGGCTATGGATGTTGCGCACCGGAAAACGTCAGATATAACATCAAAGCTAAAAAGTATTATTAATAAATTGCAAATTACCTCAGAAAGAACTGGTAAGCCTCTGAAAACCACAGGCTATCGATTTAGATACACATTGGGAACTCGGGCTGCTCGTGAAGGTGCGGGTGTGCTGACTATTGCGACACTATTGGATCATTCTGATACGCAGAATACAAAGGTGTATGTTGCCAATATACCAGAGCATGCTGCAACCATATCCGAAATTATGAATGGCTCTTTAATGCGTTATGCAAGTGCCTTTCAGGGTGAGGTTGTTGAGTCTGAGGATAGTGTCTTATCGGCAGTACCTGGGGCGCAGCGTATTAGAACAAGCGATAGTAGTGATAATGTTGGTTCATGTGGCACAAATGCCATGTGTCGTGATTATGCGCCAGTAGCTTGCTATACCTGTCCTAAATTCAAGGCATGGAGGGATGCACCTCATCACTTGATATTGAAATGGTTGCTAGATGAGCGGGAACGAATTGTCGAAGAAACAAATGATCTAGAAATTGCTGCTATTAATGATAGGGCAATATATGCGGTTACTCAGGTAATGAAGCGATGTGATGAGCTGAGAGGGGATGCAGCGTATGGATAATAATGTGCTGATCTTTACGCCAAGGTTTGAAAGGGATGCTAAGCGAAACCTGAAAGACTTTATTTCTTTTGCTGAAAAGTTGCCCCCGCTGAATCAAAAAATGGAATATGCCTCGCCATATTGGAAAGGCGCAGTCAATCGCTGACCGCCATGGATAGCGAAGCGAAGGCGGTTAGTCCGCGATAGTCGACGCCGTCTGCCTATTCGTAGTTGAGAGCGCGAGCGAACGACGAGGGCTTGGACGCCCAAAACAAGCTTCCGCAAAAATAGCGACTCCCCGATTCACGAAAGTTGGCGTTTCATCGCAAAACAGAGACCCAGTTAATCAATTGGATGAAACAATTATGCCTTTTTCAAAGGCGTACTTGCTATATAGCCAAACACTTAATCCTGCTAAAACATTTAATGAGATGAAGGCTATTCGTTCTATTGAGAAAGTTATGATGAGAGCGGATGATGGTGTTGATGTATTAAATATCAATTCAGTTGTTCTCGACCAAGCTGCTCAGGAAATTCGAGAGTCATACTCCTCTCAGGCAGCTTATCATGGCGGTGCTCATCTTGAGAAATTACAAAAATTCCTAGTCGATAAGAAAATCATTAAGCCTTTTACATGGCTGAATCCTATTAAACGCGGTGAAGATACCGTCGAAAAAGTTGGCAAGAAAGGTGCTGAACATAGAAATAAGAAGTTGCCAGATGAAAATGCGCTTCTGGCTTTAGCTGAAATTTTTGCTATTGGTAAAGAGCGGCTATCTCCAAGGGATTTATTTACTACTTCGGCTGTTGCAATACTATTGACTGCGCCAGCAAGAGCAAGTGAATTATTCTATCTCAAAGCAGACTGTCTCCACGAAGATGTGGATAGACATGGAAATAAGGCTCTTGGAATTAAGTGGTATTCAGGTAAAGGTTATGGGCATGAAGTGGAGTGGGTTCCAAGTGCAATGGAGAGCACCGTGCGAGAAGCTGTTAATAGATTAAAAAATCTCTCCAAATCGGCACGAAAATTTGCAAAGTCATTAGAGCAGCGAAGTGTTGGTGATGGTGTTGTCGAGGGCATCACAGGCTTTCCATTTGTACAATATAAGACGGGTGATGATGTTTCTGTTAAATGGTCAGAGGGGCTTTTTACGCTATTCCAGAATCAACTGCATACAAAAAAAGGAACAAATGAGCAAAAACTATGGATGCCTAATATAAATACACTGAACGAAGACTTGGCTCCAACAAAAAAGAAGAAACGTGGTACGAACGAGTTAGCTGACGTTAAAAGTGTCTTTGAACGGAGTGATTATTCATCCTATAAAATGACGACACATCAAATACGGCATTTGCTGACAACCATAGCCAAAGTTAACGGAATGGAGACGGAGCTTCTTACCAAGTGGGCTGGCCGCGCAAATGAAAAGCATAACCGAGTTTACAACCACACATTGCCTGAGCAGTACAATAAACAGTTGTCGGTAATCACAGGAAATGACAAGGCAAGTAATGAGAATCTTCCAGTTATAGAGATCCTAAAGCCTGAAACTATTCAGGAAATAAATACCAATGCTTCTTTGACTGCTCATCAGACAGAGTTTGGCGCATGCATACATGATTACATTATCTCGCCCTGTTCTAAACATCGTAACTGCGTAACCTGTGCCGAACAGGTGTGTATCAAAGGTGATGAAGTAAAGCTTGAGAGATTAAAGAAACGGCTGGCAAGTGAACAGTTATTATTGGAGTCGGATAAAGCCGCCATGGATGATGGTTCGATAGGGGCAGATCGTCATTACAACAAACGACTGGAAACAATTAAAATATGCTCAGAACTCATAGATCGGCTTACCGATGATAGTTTGCCAGATGGAACGTTAATCAAGCTCTCTTCTGAAGTAGAGATGAGTCATTTAGATAAGGCTCTGGATATTAATAACAGAAAGCGCCTTCCAAAAATTGAAAAGAAACGACAAACTGGTGTGCAAACTCTTAACAGGCCGCCACATGCGCTTGCGAAACTAAAGATGTTGAGAGGTTCATAATGGCAAAACATATAACAGATCAAGATATTGAAAAAGTCGTATCTTTAATAGATCAATGGGATGATGAAACTAAATTCACATGGGAAAATCTATGTGCTTTGGCTAAAAAACGTTACTCTATTGAATCAACTCGCCAGACGCTACAGGGCTATTCGAGAATTAAATCTGCCTATGACGATAAGAAGGAAGATCTACGGCTAAACGGTAAACGCAAAGAAAAAGTACCACCTTCGCTTAATATTGCGGCCAAGCGTATAGCGTCACTAGAGGCTGAGAATGGCCGGTTAAAGAAAGAACAAGAGAGGTTGTTGGCTCAGTTTGTTGTGTGGCAATACAATGCCTACGCACATGGCATAACTATGGATGAATTGAACCGACCACTACCTAAAAAAGACAGTCGTAGTAACGCGGTCTAGATAATAACGAGAATAAAGACAAATGTTTGAACAAGCCTTTAAAAATATCGATGACGTCCTCTGGAAAGAGGCTGGCTGTACCACCGAGCTGGATTACACCGAGCAAACTTCCTGGATGCTATTCCTCAAGTATCTGGATGACCTGGAGAAGGAAAAGGCCATGCAGGCCGAGCTTAAGGGCAAGCCCTATGAGTACATCATTGATGAGCAGCACCGCTGGTCCACCTGGGCAGCGCCTAAAACCCCGGAAGGCGAGTTTGATCACAACAATGCCATGACGGGCGATGACTTGATCGCCTATGTGAACGGCGAGTTATTCACCTATCTTCACGGCTTCAAGCAACGCGCATCTGGGCCAGACACTATCGAATACAAGATCGGTGAGATCTTTGGTGAAATAAAGAACAAATTCACCAGTGGCTACTCACTGCGAGATGCACTTGAGTATATCGATGCGCTCAGTTTTAATTCTCAGAAAGAAAAGCACGAGCTATCCCATATCTACGAAACCAAGATCAAGAACATGGGTAACGCGGGGCGTAATGGTGGTGAATACTATACACCTCGTCCACTCATCCGTGCCATGATACAGGTGGTTAACCCACAGATTGGTGAGCGCATCTATGACGGCGCATGTGGCTCGGCGGGATTCCTGTGTGAATCCTATGACTACCTTAGGCAAGGTGAGTTAACCACCAGCCAGTTGAAAATATTGCAAACCAAAACCTTCTACGGCAAGGAAAAGAAAAGCCTCGCATACGTCATTGCCATCATGAACCTGATCCTGCATGGTATTGAAGCACCCAATATCATTCACATCAATACGCTTGCCGAGCACTCAGATGATATTCAGGAAAAGGATCGCTACGATGTCATCCTCGCTAATCCGCCCTTTGGCGGCAAGGAGCGCAAGGAAGTCCAGCAGAACTTCACAATCAAAACCGGCGAGACCGCCTTCCTGTTTCTGCAACACTTTATCAAGAACCTCAAAGCCGGTGGCCGTGCGGCGGTGGTGATTAAAAACACCTTCCTTTCAAATTCCGACAACGCATCCAAGGCATTGCGCCAGGAACTATTGGAAAGCTGTAACCTGCATACCATCCTCGATTGTCCCGGTGGCACCTTCCTCGGTGCAGGTGTGAAAACCGTGGTGCTGTTTTTTGAAAAAGGCGCACCGACTCGAAAGATCTGGTACTGCCATCTCGATCCCGGCCGCAGTCTGGGCAAGACCAATCCGCTTAATGACAATGACCTGAAAGAGTTTGTCGAGTTGCAAGCCAGCTTTGAGGATTCTGATGAATCGTGGACAGTAAGCATTAACGATATTGATCAGGAGTTCTTTGACCTTTCGGTGAAGAATCCGAACAAGGCAGATGAAGAGCCCCTGCGTGATCCGGAAGTGATAATCAATGAGATTGAAACACTGGATGCGGAGAGTGTAGAAATTCTGGAAGGGATTCGGGGGATTTTATAATGGTTAAATGGCCAATTGAAAAACTGGGGACACTATGTGAAATTAAAACTGGTCGCAAGGATGTCAATCAAGGAAACCCAGAAGGCAAATATCCTTTTTTCACATGTGCCAAGGAACATACATATAGCGATGATTACTCATTCGATGGAGAAGCATTGCTAATTGCTGGTAACGGTGATGTTGGTAATACTACTTATTATAATGGCAAGTTTGAAGCGTATCAGCGTACATATGTTCTTATGAATTTTGATCGTGTCAATCCTCGTTATTTATTTAGAATTTTAGATGGCTTGCTTAAAAGAACGCTATATGACCAGAAACTTGGCAATACAATGCCATACATCAAAAAGGGTATGTTGGAGAACTACCCAATAATCCTTCCTCCTCTTTCTATGCAAAAACGCATCGTTGCAATTCTCGATGAAGCATTTGCGGGGATCGATACAGCGATTGCTAATACCGATAGAAACCTCGCCAATGCTCGTGAGTTGTTTGAAAGTTATTTGAGTTCTGTTTTTACACGACGAGGAGACGGGTGGGAGGATAAAACACTTGGTGAGATTGCTGGGTTCAAAAATGGGCTTAATTTCAATAAACATAGCAATGGTCAGACCCTCCCAGTAATAGGAGTTGGTGATTTCCAGAAAAACCAGTATGTGCCCATAAAAAATCTGGGATTGGCGACAATTGATGGCACGCTTGATACAAGCTATGAAGTGAAAAAAGATGATATTTTGACTGTGCGTTCAAATGGAAGCAAGGAACTTATAGGTCGTTGTATGCTTGTACCAGAGGTAGAAGAACAAACATCATTCTCAGGTTTTGTTATCAGGATTCGTTTCGATACAGCACGAATTGTTCCTAAATTTCTTTTATGGTTTATGAAATCAAATGCAACAGTTAAGCAGTTAACTCGCGAAGGTGGTGGTGCAAATATAAATAATATTAATCAAAAGAAACTATCTGCCTTACCTGTATCTTATCCCTCGTCACCTGGGGAGCAACTGGAAATGGCTCAGAAACTTGATGAGCTTTCACTGGAATTAGAAAGGCTTGAGTCTATATACCAACAAAAACTCAACTCACTAATCGAACTAAAACAATCACTTTTACAAAAAGCCATTTCCGGTGAATTACCAACGGAGGGTGACAAACTCATGGATGAGGCCGTGGCATGAACGAAGCAGAAACCCGCGCTGAATTGATTGACCCCGCTTTAAAAGAAGCGGGTTGGGGTGTCATGGAAGGCAGCCGGGTGAGGCGTGAGGTTATCACGCTGGGTCGTTTGCAAGGTGCGGGTAAACGCGGCAAGCAGGATATTGCTGATTATGTATTGTTCTATAAGGGACAAAAGCTCGGTGTTATTGAGGCGAAGAAGAAAAGCCTCTCAGATACTGAAGGTTTAGCACAAGCCAAACGTTATGCTGAACGCTTGCAAACACGTTTCACTTATTCCACCAATGGTGTCGGTATCTATCAGGTGGATATGCAGATGGGCAAGGAAGGCCATGTTAATCGTTACCCTACGCCGGATGAATTATGGGCGATGACCTTTGCCACGCAAAGTGACTGGCGTGATCGTTTCGGTGAAGTGACATTTGAAGACAAGGGCGGGTTCTGGCAACCGCGTTTCTATCAACACAATGCCATCAATAAAGCCCTTGAAGCCGTTGCTGATGGAAAAGAAAGAATCCTGCTAACGCTAGCTACCGGCACGGGCAAGACTGCTATTGCCTTTCAGATCACCTGGAAGTTATTTCATAGTCGTTGGAATTTAACCAGAGAACCTAAGCGTCGTCCTCGCATCCTGTTTCTGGCTGATCGCAATATCCTGGCCGATCAGGCTTACAATAGTTTCTCCGCATTTCCTGAAGATGCACTTGTTCGCATCGATCCGGAGACCATTCGCAAGAAAGGCAGTGTGCCGAAGAATGGCAGCATCTTCTTTACCATCTTCCAGACCTTTATGTCCGGGCATGATGCAGAAGGCAATTCCGTTCCCAGCTTTGGCGAGTACCCAGAAGACTTCTTTGACTTTATTGTTATTGATGAATGTCATCGTGGAGGTGCAAACGATGAGAGCAACTGGCGTGGAATACTGGAATATTTTTCACCCGCAGTACAGCTCGGTTTAACTGCAACCCCACTGCGTAAACATAATGCAGATACCTATCGTTATTTTGGCGAACCGGTTTATATCTATTCACTGAAGGACGGTATTAACGATGGCTTCCTGACGCCATTCAAGGTTAAACAGATTGCCACAACACTGGATGATTATGTTTATACCTCGGATGACCAGGTGATTGAGGGTGAGATCGAAGAAGGTAAGGTTTATGAGGAAAAAGACTTCAATCGAACCATCGAAATAGAAGAGCGGGAAAGATACCGGGTTAATCTATTTATGCAGCAGATTACCCAGAAAGAAAAAACACTGGTGTTTTATGCCACCCAGAAGCATGCGCTTTTAATTAGAGATATTATTAACCAAATCAAGAATAGCACCGATCCCAATTATTGTGTCCGTGTTACAGCCGACGATGGAGCAGAAGGTGAACGATTTTTAAGGGTATTTCAGGATAATGAAAAGACTATCCCGACCATTCTGACCACCTCGCAAAAACTTTCTACCGGTGTTGATGCCCGAAACATAAGAAACATTATCCTGCTACGCCCAATCAACTCAATGATTGAGTTTAAACAGATTGTTGGTCGAGGCACTCGCCTGTTTGATGGAAAAGATTACTTCACCATTCGCTGACCGCCATGGATAGCGAAGCGAAGGCGGTTAGTCCGCGATAGTCGACGCCGTCTGCCTATTCGTAGTTGAGAGCGGGAGCGAACGACGAAGAA
>NZ_MPRL01000042.1:0-26732 GCF_002020875.1 Solemya pervernicosa gill symbiont
TTCGTCGTTCGCTCGCGCTCTCAACTACGAATAGGCAGACGGCGTCGACTATCGCGGACTAACCGCCTTCGCTTCGCTATCCATGGCGGTCAGCGTGAGATGGCGTGGAAACTCGCCTTTCTTAAGCTGGTATTGCCCAATGAGAGCGGAAGTTACCACCCTCTAAAACCGATCGATAAGACGTGGCTGCGAAGCGGCTTTGAAAACTTCTGCTGCAAACTCGCCAAACGCGAATCACTCATGCTGCCCAAAGAGATCGATTGGTTTGAGGCGGAGCGTGCCGGTTGGCAGCGCCAGGGTGAGGTGATGCGACTCTCGTTACTGCGCCACGCTGTACGCCGCGCCGTAGAGCTATGGCTGGTACTGGATGCGGTGACCTTTCTACAGGCGAACGGCTATGAGGTGAGACTGGGAAGTTTCTGTAGCCGCGAGATCACACCGCGCAATATTCTGATCTCAGCGCGACGAGGAAAGAGCCAGATGATTAGATCAGCAGCATTAACGGGGTAATCAGACCGCCTGCGGCGATCAGAGCGCCGTTTTTCAGCGCAGTACTCTGTGGATAGTGACTGGCATCACGAAACGCCTTCATCGCTCCAACCACGCAGGTGGCAATCAGTCCCGTCACCGCACTGTTCCATTCGCCATAACCGAAGTTGGTCAGCAGTAGTCCCGTCACACCACCGATCAGGGCACCGGCAGCAAAGTGCAGACCATTTGGATCGCTTTTAAATTTCGCTTCACTCATGGGGCGAAGCTAGCACGCTGCTGGAGGGGCAACTATTCCCCAAAGGGAGTAAATGGTGTGATCCAGACGCCATTTCGTCTGCAAGTGACTTGATCGTTCAGCAACCTTGAACTAGTTAATGGCAATGAGAACAAGAAGGTTCACCCTAAAGGCCTATACCGCCGCTTTTGCCACACTGCTCATAGGTGCTGTCATCAGCATACGTCTCGGCGACTGGAGCTGGTTCTCTCGCTCGGGCTCACTGGTAGTGGTCAACGGCATCATTCTCACCTCACACCAGATTATCGAACATATGCACGCCCTCACTCGCAACCACCAGCACGGCATGCAGGTTCGCCACGACTGGGCCAGCGAAGAGAAGCACAACCTGATTAATGGCGACAACGAGAAGCGTTGGCGCATTGAGAAGTATGGACTCTATATGCTAATCATCGGCACCCTGGTGTGGGGTTTTGGTGATCTGGTCAACACCCTGTAGTCGTCACACTTCTCGCTACTGCTGCCGATAGAACTGCTCGAATTCACCCTTCGGCAGTGGTCGCGAAAAGTAGTAGCCCTGGAATATCTCGCAGTTATGCTTGAGCAGAAAGTCGAACTGCGCCGCCGTCTCAACCCCCTCTGCCACCACGTCAGGACCGAAGATCTCGGCGATATTGAGAATGGTGACAATCATCGCCTGATCGCCCTTGTCGGTATCAAGCTCACAGACAAAGGAGCGGTCGATCTTGATCTCGTCGATCGGCAGCTGTTTGAGATAACTCAATGATGAGTAACCGGTGCCAAAGTCATCCATCGAGAAGCGGATATCGAGCGCCTGTAGCTGGCGCATGATGCCAACGATGCGGCCCAGATCCTCAGCCACCACCGATTCAGTCACCTCGAAGATCAGCTTTTTGCGCAGCTCATCATTGAGGTACTGCTCACTCAGATGATGCACTGTTTCTATGAAGCTGTGATGTATAAATTGCCGCATGCTGATGTTGATCGAGAACTGCTTCAGCTCAATTCCCTGCTGCTGCCACTCATTGAGTGTTTTGAAGGCGCGTTCAAGAATAAAATTACCCAGCTCAATGATCAGCCCGGTCTGCTCAGCAATGGGAATGAACTCCGCCGGAGAGACAAAGCCGAGTTTCTCGTTGTTCCAGCGCACCAGACATTCGGCTCCGATAATCTTTTGTGCCCGATCAATCTGCGGCTGGTAGTGGAGGTCGAACTCAGATTTCTCCAGCGCAAAGTGGAGCAGGCGTTCGATCTCCAGATTGCTTTCAACCCGGTGCGACAGCTCCTCATCAAACAGAATCACGCCATCACGCCCACCCGCCTTCGCCTCATACATGGCGATATCGGCCTCGCGAATAAAGCGGTTGGCGTCGTTCTCCTTCGACGTAGTGAGGCTAATACCGATGCTGGCACTGATATAGATGTGATGCTCATTGATGACGTAGGTCTCCTTGAGCGTTGCCAGCAGACGTTCTGCCAGACCAATCGCACGCTGGCGACTCTGCAACTCATCGTGACTCACCTCACCGATGATAATGAACTCATCACCACCCAGCCGGGCAATGACATCACCCTGAGGTAGCTGTCCATTCAGCCGTGCCGATACCTCTTCCAATAACTGGTCACCGACATCGTGGCCAAGCGAGTCATTCACCGTCTTAAAATGGTCGAGGTCGATCAACAGTAGATAGGAGTGCCCTCCCACCTCTCTAAGCGAGTTCATCTGCTGCTGCATGTAGTTGATCAGAAAGTAGTGGTTATAGAGCCCTGTAAGCTGATCATGAGATGCCTGATGGTGGCTCTTGAGCAATAGAGCCTGCGAACTGCTGGCGGTGTAGAAGAGCACCCAGGTCAGGGTCGCTGAAAAGGCACTGAGCACATAGCCATACCACTCCCCCAACATTGAAAAGTAGATTACCAATGGTGTCATCAGGATTAGCAGCGTCGGCAGGTAGAGAAGACGATCCGGGTAGAGAATCGCTGCGGCGACCACTGATGCACCAATCTCAGTAAAGATCGCGATGTAGTGAAGCTGGTGCGCGTCGATCCAGATATAGATCAGGAAGATCGTTAACCAAAGCAGGAAAAAGAGGTAGAAGAAGCTGCTGATCTTGCGGTACCAGCGGTCGAGACTCGGACCACTCATGTTCGGCAGATCAAACTCCCGGTAGATCCCGTAACCCCAGCCCGAAAGCAGCAGAATCAGCAGATACCAGAACAGCGCTGGCCAGAGCACGTCGTGCATCCAGCCAAGAAAGATATAACCCAGCCCCGGCAGGATCGAGAGCGCCATCATCACCGGCATCTGTCGATGCAGGTAGTTGTAGAAACGCGGCGTCGCCATCCTTTTCATCGTTCCACTATATAGGAAAGAAATCGTCGATTCGAAATCGACCTCATCAAATTGGCTATCTCATCACGCAACGTCGGCTTTATTTACCAAGCGATGCCCGCATCCCTGCCAGCTCGGCGCGTAGCTGGCGCATTTCATTGGCCAGCTCACCAGTGTCCTCATGAACCACCTGTTCGATATGCTCCCGCTCCTCATCATGATCGGCCTGATGCATGGTCTGCATGGTATCGACAATGATGCCGATAAATAGGTTAAGCATGGTGAAGGTGGCGATCAGGATAAAGGGGATGAAGTAGAGCCAGGCATAGGGGAAGAGCTCCATAACGGGACGCACAATGCCCATCGACCACGACTCGAGTGTCATCACCTGAAACAGGGTGTACATCGAGGCCCCGATCGAACCGAACCACTCAGGGAAGTCGCCACCAAATAGGGTAGTCGCCATCACCGCAAAGACGTAGAAGATAATCAGCATCAGCAGACCAATCGATGAGATGCCGGGAATAGCGTGTAGCAGTGCCTCCACTACAAAACGCAGTCGCGGCACCATTGAGATCATGCGCAGCACACGCAGGATACGCAGCGCACGCACCACGGCTAGTGGACCGCTGGCGGGTACCAGCGCGATGCCAACCACGATGAAATCGAAGTTGTTCCAGCCGGTTTTGAAAAAGCCGAGACGGAAAGCGAACAGTTTGATGCCGATCTCTGCCACAAACACCGCCAGGATCAGGTTATCGAGCTGTAACAGCAGGCCACCGCTCTGCGCCATCCAGCTGGAGGATGTCTGTAGACCAAGAGTGACCGCGTTGATCACGATCAGCGCGATTATAAAATTCTGTACCGGTTTCGACTCAATCCACACACCGGCTCTGTAACGCAGCGATTCTGAAGACACAACACAACCCTAAGTTAAAAGATGAGTGCGGATTATAGGCCAACTCTGCAGTCCATTTAACGACACACAGGGGAGTGTTATTGCACCGTAAACGATAAGGGCCCGGCACCGGGGAGTCGCTATTTTTGCGGAAGCTTGTTTTGGGCATCCAAGCCCAAGCAAGCGGCAAATACTTAACGCGACCGTTTATGCCTACGGCGCCCCGCGCGGACTAACCGCCTTCGCTTCGCTATCCATGGCGGTCAGCGGATGATGCCGAGCCCTTATCTAACGGATCTGACGACCCTTGGACGATCGATCAGCCCAGTGCAGCCATCGCTGCATCGTAATCAGGCTCATCGGCGATCTCACCCACGAGCTGGGTGTAGAGCACTTTGTTCTCCTCATCCAGAACGACAACGGCTCGACCGCAGAGACCCGCCAGAGGACCATCGGTGATCAGCACGCCGTAGTCTTCAGCGAAGCCCTTGCTACGCATGGTTGAGAGAGAGATCACATTGTCGATCCCCTCAGCACCACAAAAACGCTTCTGGGCAAAGACCAGATCAGCAGAGATAACCAGCGCAACCGCGTCGCTCTTGCTCGCCATAGAAGTGTTGAACTTCTGAGTCGAGGTCGCGCAGGTAGGAGTATCGAGACTTGGCACGATGTTGAGCAGCTTCTTCTTACCTGCAAAGGTAGCCAGGTTAACGTCAGCCAGGTCGGCACCAGTCAGGGTAAAGTCAGGGGCACTGCTGCCTACAGCAGGAAGGTCTCCATTGGTGTGGCAAGCATTTCCTTTCAGGGTGATATCGGCCATTTCGGCTACTCCTCGGTTGATTCTTGATAGATGTGTGTTCGACTCGTTTGCGGCATTGATCTGCAGCAGACAATCGCCCAGCATTCTAGTCGGTTAATCCCTCGATTTCCATAGGGAAATGTCACAAATCGTTGCAGAGCAATCTTTCGACGACAATTCAGCCAAGTTCTCTCGCAACCACCTGAACAACAGCATCTTGGCCATGGTTCTGTGAACCCTTACACACCGCTTTGACACACGCCTAAAGCCTTTAAAACGACACGCTTGCCATCCCCCCGCGTCGTCACCAATCACCGAGACATTATCTGCGACCATTTCATAAACCTACTCCACCATGTCGACAGAATTGCCCCCTTACTCTCAGCCAGAATGAACGAGCACACACCCCATTGGCACCATCTGAAGCAATTCAAAAAGTAACGGGCTTAGCTCAACGCATAGACATATTCAACGGCGTTACACTTCTCATCACACACGGCTTTCAACCTATATAAATAGATCTATTTTGTGACTATCATCTAAAGTCTTGTGCTATGTTCGTGAGATAGACCTGTTATTAACTATGGTGACTTAGTGCTATGCGCACGTTTATTGGTGAATCACGACATTTCCCCCAGCACCACCCGCTACTGCCTTTCGTCTGGGGGCTGATTTCGGCACTGCTGGTGGTCGGTTTTACCGAGTATGCGGTCGTTCTCGACTCCGATCGTGCGATAGAACACCAGCGCAGTGAACTGACTCAGCACCTCTCCACCGTACGCGCGCGCCTTGAGGGAGAGATCAACTCCACACTGCATCTTACCCGCGGCCTAATCGCCTACGTCGCCACGCATCCAGAGATCAATAACAGTGAATTTGAGCAGCTTGCCGCCGAGATCACCATCATAGGACGCCACATCCGCAATATCGGCCTGGCCCGAGACAATGTACTGAGCTACATCTATCCACTCGCTGGTAACGAGGCTGCACTCGGTCTTCGTTATCGCGAGAATCCCAAACAGTGGCCCGCCGTTGAACGTGCAATGCAACTCGGCTCAACTATCGTAGCGAGTCCTGTCGACCTGATGCAGGGAGGGCGCGCCTTCATCGCCCGCACACCCATCTATCTACGCCCTAATGTTGGTGGTCTCACGAGCGATGGAAAATTACACTACTGGGGCATCGCCTCCATCGTCATCGAAGTGCCTTCACTCTTCTCAGCTGCAAAGGTGCTTTTCGAAGATAGTAACTACGAGATTGCCCTCCGCGGCAGGGATGGACTGGGTGATCTTGGCGACATTATCTTCGGCGACATTGCACTCTTTGATGAAGACGCTATAGAGCAGGAAGTAACCATACCCAACGGCAGCTGGAGATTGGCCGCACGTCCAAACAATGGCTGGCAGGTACCCGGCTGGATTGTACTACGCACTCGCATTATCGGCTGGCTGGTAGCCGTTGCCGTGGGCATTCTGCTTGTGCTGCTACTGATCGAGCGTCGGCGCGCCCATGAAAGCGCCTCGCATGACTACCTGACCGGGCTACCCAATCGACGTCTGTTACAGGACTATTTTGAGGTGCTGGTCGCCGCTGCTGAACGCAACCATCTTAAGTTCGGCATACTCTATATTGATCTGAACAATTTCAAACCGATCAATGACAAACATGGTCACTTGATAGGTGACAAGGTATTGATCGAGATGGGACGCATCCTGAGTCGCACGGTACGTAATGAGGATATCGTGGCCCGGATCGGTGGCGATGAGTTTGTCGTTGTGCTCTCCAACCCAGCCGATCTGGAGTCGCTACAGCGCGTGGTCGCCAGCGTGCGCCGCGATCTTGATGCAGGCGTTGTCGCAGGTGCACACCGCTTCAAACTTAGCGCCGGTATTGGCGAGGCGATCTACCCCAAAGATGGTCTGACTATCGATGCGCTACTCAAACGTGCCGACTCACGCATGTACTCTGACAAGCGCAGCGCCAACCTGATCAATGTCGACTTCGAAAACAACACCATGCAGGAGTAGTCAGACCAGGTGTTAACTACCTTTCAGGTGTGCCAACAGCTGCTCGCGTAGTGTCTTGGGAATACCTTTAATTTTGAGGGTGTCGTGCTCGGCATCATACTGAATCCGCTCGCTGAGCTGGCTCGAAGAGAAGCTGATCGCCAGATCGCGTTCACGCCCGGCAAACTTCACGTAACTGCGCAAACGGCGTCGGTCTATCATCACCCCCGGCCCCTCTGTTGGCGCGTAGTTCTGTAGCGCCTGCACAAAACCATCTCGATCAATCCCCTGAATCGCATTCGACAGTTCACCAATATCAACCGGCGCATCCTGCTCATCCTGTGCTGAGCAGTAGTCGACCACCTGCTCTCGATAGCTATTCACCTGCTCACCAGAGAGCTGCTTGGAGTAGGCCTCGACACCTTCGAGAAAGTTCGAAGTCGCTGCAGCCTTATCGAGTCGCTCACCCAGCCCCACCAATGATGAGAAACACCCTCCCAGCGCATGGCTGCCACGCGGCATCAGCAGTGAGATGTAGGCGTAATCCTTGCGCCCCTGCCACTCGCCCAGATCGACCTTGACGCCAAACAGCGAGGCCCCGCTATCGATGGCACGGCTTGCTGCCACCTCAAGCGCTTCATTCACGGTCAGCGACTCTTTTTCATTGGCTATCAGCAGGTAAAAATAACGATTACCGAGTGACTCCTCTACAAAGTAGAAGAGGTGCACATTGGTCTCGATCCGCTCCTCGCTCACAGCAGCGGCCAGCTGCTCTGTCAGCTCACGGCTAACGGCCACAAACGATGCATCACCCTGCAGATAACGTTTAAGCCCCTGTTCGAGTCGAGAACCGTCACCCTCAGTCGAAAAACTGCCATGCTCACGAAATGTTCTTGAAAGAAAACTGCGCTTCAGCTCCAGCAGCAGCGCCTCACTCAGCCCTTCACTCTCCAGCTCCGCATCACGCAGCGACAGCTTTGCACCCTGCTCTTCTGTTGCCGTGAGGCGATGGACGGTTAGATTGGTTATCGACATGGACTCCCCAATGGTGGATCAAGCAATTGTTATTTGGCTGCGATTTTAGCGGCTCGAAGCGTTAATGGATATGACACATCACCCTTAAAAGCCTGATATTTTTCGAGCAGACAAAGAAAAAGCCCGAACCAGGGTTCGGGCTTCTCTTAATCTCGTAACCACCGCCCGACTCAGCCGGGAGTGGTTTCAGGAACGACCGACTTAGGAAGCCGCCTTACGCTCCTGAACCTCCTTGATGACCGCGTCGGTGATGTTGTTCGGGCACGGCGCATAGTGCGCAAACTCCATCGAGAACTGGCCACGACCCGAGGTCATGGTGCGCAGGTCACCGATGTAACCAAACATCTCGGAGAGCGGTGCGTCAGCCTTGATGCGAACACCGGTCGGGCCCGCTTCCTGAGACTTGATCATGCCACGACGACGGTTAAGGTCACCGATAACATCACCAACGTGATCATCAGGGGTGAAGACGTCGACCTTCATGATCGGCTCGAGCAGCTGTGCGCCTGCCTTAGGAATCGACTGACGGAAAGCGCCCTTGGCTGCGATCTCGTAGGCTACGGCCGAGGAGTCAACGGCGTGGAAACCACCATCGGTGAGGGTTACCTTGACGTCCAGCACAGGGAAGCCAGCCAGAACACCTTCGCCCATCATGCCGCGGAAGCCCTTCTCAACTGCAGGCCAGAACTCGCGAGGAACGTTACCACCGGTGACCTTCGACTCGAAGACATAACCGCTGTTCTGCTCACCCGGCTCGATGGTGTAGTCGATCTTCGCGAACTGACCCGAACCACCGGTCTGCTTCTTGTGGGTGTAGCTATCTTCAACCGTCTGGGTAATGGTCTCGCGGTAGGCAACCTGAGGTTTACCGACTTCAAGATCGATACCGTGGGTACGTTTGAGGATGTCGACCTTGATATCGAGGTGCAGCTCGCCCATACCCTTAAGGATGGTCTCACCCGACTCCTCGTCGGTCTCAACGCGGAAAGAGGGATCTTCCTGAACCATCTTGCCGATCGCGATACCCATCTTCTCAGAACCGCCCTTGTCCTTCGGCGCAACAGCGATCGAGATGACCGGATCAGGGAAGACCATAGGCTCAAGCGTTGCTGGGTTCTTAGGATCACACAGGGTGTGGCCGGTCTGAGTGTTCTTCAGGCCGATCAGGGCAACGATGTCACCCGCCTGTGCACCGTCAAGCTCGATACGCTCATCGGCGTGCATCTCAACGATTCGACCGATACGCTCGTTCTTGCCGGTAAAGGTGTTGAGTACGGTGTCGCCCTTCTGGAGCTTACCGGAGTAGATACGAGTAAAGGTCAGGGCACCAAAGCGGTCATCCATAATTTTGAACGCCAGCGCACGGAGTGGAGCATCAGCATCAACGATGGCGAAGTTTCCAGTCTCGTTACCCTCATCATCGGTCTCGGGCTGAGGCTTAACCTCAGTGGGGCTTGGCAGGTAATCAACAACCGCGTCGAGGACCAGCTGGATACCCTTGTTCTTGAACGCTGAACCACAGTAGGTGGGGAAGAAGTCGAGTGCGATGGTGCCCTTGCGGATGCAACGCTTCAGATCTGCCTCGGAAGGCTCCTCACCCTCGAGGTATTTCTCCATAAGATCGTCGTCCTGATCAACGGCGGTCTCGATCATCTTCTCGCGGAACTCGGCCGCCTTGTCTACCAGATCGGCAGGGATGTCAGTCACCTCGTAGTTCTCAGGCTGGCCTGAATCGTCCCAGACGTAGGCCTTCATGCTCATCAGATCGACCACACCGGTGAAGTCATCTTCGGTACCGATCGGCAGAACCATTACCAGTGGATTGGCGCCGAGTACGTTCTCAACCTGATCGACGACACGGTAGAAATCGGCACCGAGACGGTCAAGCTTGTTAACGAAGATGACACGGGAAACTCCAGACTCATTGGCGTAGCGCCAGTTGGTCTCAGACTGGGGCTCTACACCGCCAGAACCACAGAAGACACCAACACCGCCGTCAAGAACCTTGAGTGAACGGTAAACCTCGATGGTGAAGTCAACGTGTCCGGGGGTGTCGATGATGTTGAAGCGGTGATCGCTCCACTCACAGGAGGTTGCCGCAGACTGGATGGTAATACCGCGCTCAGCCTCCTGCTCCATGAAGTCGGTGGTCGCCTCGCCATCGTGCACCTCACCGGTTTTGTGAATCTTGCCGGTCAGCTTGAGGATACGCTCGGTGGTGGTGGTCTTACCCGCATCCACGTGCGCAAAAATGCCGATATTTCGGTAGAGAGTTAGGTCCGTCATAGTTTTACCCTGGTCAATATTAAATAAAGTATCTGGCGACAACCCTTCAGCATGACGCAGTAGACTGCGCGACCCTGTAGATAAGCCCCATTGGTACCGCGTTCCCTCAGAACGACAGATAGCCAATGCGGTCACGCCCCATCGGCAATCACTCTCGTTAACGAGAAAACATCCTGTACCAGCCCAAAGCCAGTGCCCGAAATAGTCGAATCAAATTCGACCCACTTCAGCCTAGCCTCGAAAAGTCCGGTATTCTAACCAAAAAACGGTGGGGAATGTTGAAAAATATATAGTTAGGGCCCGAAAGGGGGCTAATCGGCGCAAAAAAAGAGCGATAGGCGAGATATACCGCTATTTTATTTATGGTTATTAGCGTTAGATTCGTCTTAAAGCGCACCACTCATACCGAAAAAGCTATAAATATCCGCTGAAAAACTAAATTCTCGCACCGATATTATCGATCACCATCTTTTACCCGCTTATACGGCGCAGGATTGACGCCAAAAAATGCGAGTAACGTTCCCGTTGATGAGGCTATCAGCTTTAAGGCGTTAAGAACCCAACGGCCCACCTCCTCTCGGCTGTATTTAAGCCGCAGCAGGGGCGCCATCAGAATCATTACGATGCCTCTCGGTAAGCGACGAAGTACCTTAAAGAGATATTTTTTTATCGTTGCCAGACGTCCTCGGCGCATGGTGTGGATGTAGACATCGTGCGCTCCGCAACGAAGTGAGCGCTGTAGATGCCAGCGGTAGGTAACCCGCTCTTTGCCGAACCGCTCCTCGACAACGGCGTCATCCACCCAACAGATCGTTCCACCCATGTCGGTCAATTGGTAGAAAAACCGGGTATCGCTCCCACCCGTATATCGCATTACCTCATCGAACCTGAGCTTTTCGCCAAATCGCTGCAGGATCTCGGCACTTAACAGCGTGTTGTTGGTAGCAGCCGTCTCAAGAGAGAGACCGGTTGGTCGATGCTTACGCGTACGAGGAGCCATCCACTCAGACATTTCGACGTCAATCTGAGGCTCAACCGGTCCGGTATAGACATCTGCCGGGTGAGTGCCCATCGCCGCCACCATTTTCACCAGCCATGTAGGGGTTAACTGCTCATCATCGTCGATGAAGGCGATCCAGTCAGCTGAGATTTTTATTGCCTCATCGCATGCCCGGTTTCTGGCAATAGGGATTCCTATGCGCGATTCATGTACGTAGTGAAACTCAATTTCCGACTCAGCACCCAAGCGTTCAATAGCATCACTATTGCGAGGTTCTATATCATTTTCGACGACAACTACCGCCAGTGAGACTCCATCTGGAATAACCAGCTCTAGTATTGATGCCATGCAGTTGGCCAGCAGCGTCTCCCGCTCACGCGTACAAACTGTAATGACCAACTTCATCGATCCAATTCCTTTTCTAATGAGTCTCGGGGGGTGTGCATAGAGACAACAGTCAATAATTCCAGATGGTCCGCGCGGTTATTCAACCCGACGCCCGGTGCAGAAAACGCCGCTCAGGCACCAGACCTTCATATAGTACCAATTAAGAGAGCTACTCATGTAGCATGAGTTCTACAATGAATTGACGTTGATAATAGAGAGTCTCAATGGACGCCAATACCATTATTAATTTCTGGTTTTCAACAGAAGTTCAGCCACTCTGGTTCAACTCTACCGAGGCGTTCGACAACAAACTGAAAGCACGTTTTCTCGACACCTGGCTGGCTGCTGCCGACGAGCAGCTTGAGTCATGGCGCGATAGCGAATTAGGAGCATTGGCACTTGTGATCATCCTCGATCAATTCCCGCTCAACATCTTCCGTGGCAAACCACTCGCTTTCTCCACCGATGCACAATCTCGTAAGGTTGCACGCCACGCCATTGAACAGAATCTTGACCAAGCGCTAAACGACGAGCAGAAGGCGTTCCTTTACATGCCATTCATGCACAGCGAATTGATAGAGGACCAGAATCGTTCAGTCGCACTCTTCGAGGCCGCGGGACTCCAGGATAACGCCAGATTTGCCCAACACCATCGAGAGATCGTGCGGCGCTTTGGGCGCTTTCCCCACCGCAATGAGATTCTTGGACGAACCAGCACCGCTGAAGAGCTTGAATGGCTCGCTTCCGATGAGGCGTTTCATGGCTAAGCAGTAATGAGTAGTACACGCCTGATCATCAAATGTGGCGAGAAGCTCACTTCACTCAATGCCACCCCGGGTGACTACGAGGACTGGATCGCCACAGGGCTTGGCTGGTCACCCGACAGCTACCGTGTGGTCAGCGTCTACCAGGATGATGAGCTACCACCACCAGAGCAGTTTGAAGCCATTGTCATTACCGGCTCAGGTGCGATGGTCACCGATAGGTCTAAATGGATCGAAGAGAGTGCGACGTGGTTACGCAGCGCCGTAGAACTCGACACACCGATACTCGGCATCTGTTTCGGCCACCAACTACTCGCCTACGCATTGGGAGGCCTCGTGGCTGACAACCCAACGGGTGTTGAGGTTGGCACCGTTCCTATTGAGCTGAAGAGCGCTGCAACCCGTGACGAGCTTTTCAGCGTTATGCCACCCTCTTTTCTTGCCCAGTTGAGCCATCTACAGTCGGTTATCACCCTACCAGAGGGTGCAACCCTGTTGGCCAGTAGCCAGATGGCATCGGTACAGGCGTTCTCTTACAGAAGTCGCTGCTGGGGCATTCAGTTTCACCCCGAATTTGACCAAGAAATCGTCAGCCACTTTATTGCTTTTAATCATCAGGAGCTCTCTGCACAAGGAGAACAAGTTACGGCGCTGCAGAATAGCACCGCGCCCACACCCGAGAGTTTCCATCTGCTCGGACGCTTTGCCGAGATCATTCAAAAGCGTTGAATAGCGACCGTGCGTAATAACGTTCAGCCCACCCCGCCCCCTGTGAACCCGCTTTCACACCACGTTTAATACCTGGGCAACTTTCACGATAGTCTGGCAGACCATCACCATCGCCCTGTTTCGGACAACCATTCTCAACAACTCCCTTTTCCAGCACCTGCGGCGTGCCGTTGCGACAGCATCCGAGGCCGTTAATACACTCAGAGCGTTAGGTGATTGGCCCCTGGAATAACGCCCACCTCAGCCTTAAGCCTTTGTGAGGTAATATGTGCAGTCCGATAACCACCCCATAATATCCACACAGCGCACACTGTAACCGCAGCTAGAGAAGATGCAGCTCACACCAACAATCATTCACGTCGATACCGACATCATCGTTATTGAAAAACCAACGATGCTGCTCTCGGTACCCGGTCGCGGAGAAGACAAACAGGACTGCGTCGTTTCGCGTCTTGCCATCGACTACCCAGAGGCGCTGATTGTGCATCGACTCGACTGGGAGACCTCTGGCCTGATGGTTCTGGCCAGAAACAGAGAGGCACATCGAGAGCTCAGCCGGCAGTTTCAGGACCGGGAGGTTGAGAAGCAGTACATCAGTATCGTCTATGGAAGCCCCCCCGAGGATCATGGCTCGATCGACCTGCCACTACGCTGTGATTGGCCCAATCGACCGCGTCAAATGGTCGACCATAAACAGGGAAAAGCAGCACTCACTCACTGGCGAGTGCTTTCAAGAGATAACGATCGAAGCCGCATCGAACTCACACCCGTGACGGGTCGTTCGCATCAGCTCAGGGTGCACCTGCTTTCCATCGATAACCCCATCCTCGGTGATCAGCTCTACGCCCACGAAGAGGCATTGCAGATGGCTAACCGTTTAATGCTGCACGCCACATCACTAAGTTTTCGCCACCCTTGCAACCGCTCACTGCTGTCATTCGACTCCCCCCCCTTCTAGTAGGGTTGGCGTCACAACAACACATAATCGATAGAACGCCACAATGATCATCTCCAGAGAGAAGAACTTCATCTTTTTCTGTAACGGAAAAACAGGAACCACGAGCATCGAATTCGCACTCAAGAAGTGTGGAGATAAGCCAAGAGAGGGAAAGCCGTTATTAAAAAAGCACTTCACACCATCAGAAGCAAAGCATCTAATTCCAATTGAGCAGTGGGAGAGTGCCTTTAAATTTGTGTTTGTAAGAAACCCCTACGACTGGTTTGTTTCGCAGTGGTTTCACAACTTCAGAACCAAATACAGACCCGACACTAACAACCCGATACTTAATACCCTGCTGCGCGCAAAAAAGTTTCGGCGTGGATTTAAAAAAAAGATGGGACGCAGAAGACACACTCTGACTTCAAAAACACTCTTCACCGCTGATGACGTTAGATTTCTTCACGACTTTCTTACAACCCACTTTTACAGATCACCACAAAACAACACATCTTTTCAGGGACGATACATCGTGGATCCTGAGAACAATCAGCTCGTCGATTTCATTGGTCGATACGAATCTCTACAAGAAGATTTCGATTACATCACCAATAATATTGGCGTCGAGGTCACACTACCTCTGATCAACTCATCCTCTCACCTCGACTACAGAAGTTATTTCACAGAGGAATCTGCCAACGAGGTCTATAACCTTTGGAAAAAAGACTTCGAGATCCTCGGTTATTCAAAGAACCTTGATGACAAACAACAGACAACAGCGAAAACATCATGAAAAAATCGGTCATCTCTGCAGCTGCCAGCTATGTACCCGACAAACTCGAGGTTTTCCTGCGTTCAGCGTACGACGCTATGCCAGATACCGAAGTGCACCTTATTGTCACTCCAGAGGCCACCGCATTTGAGCACACACTCAAAGGATTCAACCCCAACACTCGACTCTGGCTCAGCAATCAGCGTGATCATCTGCTCAACAAACTCGAGCGTTTAACCGGGATACCTATCACCACTAAACTCCCCGGCATTAATCGAGCAGCGCTCACTACGACCCATGGCAGAGAGAGGCTCGCCCGTGTCACGCACGCAAAATTTGCGCGCTATTTCCTGGCACAAAATATTATTGAGGCGACAGCACCGAGTCATGTCTTGCTAGCCGATTCAAGAGACATTCTGTTCCAACGCGATCCATTTCCAAACGGCGATATAGGAATACTCTGTGGCGACGAGGGATTGCCACTGAAGAGCTGTAATTGGATCTACAAAAGACTCTCCCGTTTTTATGATGCAAAGACCATTCAGCAGATAGAGAACAGGCCGAACATCAACTCAGGTGCCACCCTCGGCGACACAAATAGTATTCTCGAGTATCTACGCGCAATGTCACTCGAAGTATTCGACAGGATGTTGGGCAGTGGTGAGAGGGGTGGCGATCAGGCTATACATAATCGACTGCTGCATAGCGGACTCGCTACCAAGGTTAGTCTCGAAGCTCCGGGTGGTGAGACAATGGCGCACTTCGATATTGCCAAACCGAGCAGTTATAGATTTAATTCCCGCAACGAACTCACCAATCTAGACAGCGACACGCCAATCGCCATCGTTCATCAATATGACCGATACCCCGAGCTTCAGCAGTGGGTCGACACACGTTATCCCTCTACGTTGAGATAGAACCATCACCAGAGACACCCTTCACCCACTATCAATTCTAGCGAGCCGATCGCCATAGATCCGATAGTAGAGTTTGATCCAGAAGGGTGAGAGCAGGGTTGTGTAGGCTATGACAATCACCATTCCCGCGTAGACCTCATTATCGAACACCCCGGAGACGCGCCCTAGCTCGGCAAAAATCAGTCCCACCTCGCCACGTGGCACCATCGCCATGCCAATCGCAATACGCGTGTAGCGATCCTCCGGCACCATCAATCCACCGATGAGCTTACCGACGATCGCCACCGCCGTGACCGTAATAGAGAAGAACCAGATAAAGGGTGAGCCCCAATCGACGGCGGAGAGATCGAGTGATAATCCGACCATGACAAAGAAGATCGGGCTAAAGATATGAATAATCGGTTTCATCTGCTGGTGCATATGATGACCAAAATCAGGATCAACTCGTAGCGAGATACCGAACGGCAGGAAGAAACGTCGGGAGAGTGCGATACCTGCAGCAAAACCGCCCAGTAGCTCCGGTGCGCCCACCATATGTGCGATTGCCGCAAAGGTAAGTACCAGCGAAATCAGCCCCACCGGGATCATGCCCGGTGCCTCACTCAGGTTGTGAAAATGGTGGATTGCATAGGAGAGCAGTTTCGCCACGATTGGCGCCAGGACAAAAAAGACCCCGACAAAGAGCGCAATCTTTCCAGCATTGGCCATGCTGATAGTATCGGTCACCGAGAACTCGTAGAGCAGCGCCAGCAGCACCACGCCCATCACATCATCTACGACTGCAGCTCCAAGCACGATCTGACCTTCACGACTCGAGTTTCGTCCTAGATCAGCCAGTATCCTGACTGTCACACCGATACTGGTCGCCGTTAGCGTGCCACCAATGAAGAGTGAGACCAGCATTGGTAGATCGAAGGTGTAGTAGCAGATGCCAAAGCCGAGCAGGAAGGGGGCAATAAAACCGGCCAGAGCAAGAATCATCGCCCGGTTACCCGATTTCACCATTTTGCCCAGATCGGTCTCCAGACCGATCTCAAACAGAAGCAGGATAATGCCAATCTCAGCCAACAGCTTGATCGGCTCACCCGGCTCTATCCAACCGAGCAGACTCGGCCCGAGCACGACACCCGCGCATAGCTCGCCAATAACCCGTGGGGTATTGAATCGCGCTGCAATCTCTGCAAACACCCGCGCTGAGACGAGGATCGCAGCAATCTGCATCAGTAGAATATGACTCTCCATACCAGCAAGAATAACCCAATTAAATCTGACAGATTGGAATCAATTTGGACATTATTTGTGTCAATATGGGGGAATCACACAACCCGGTAGAATCGCGCCTCACCTGGGCAACCTGGTAATAACCAGACTGTTTTGGTGAGATATTTAGATTCTCACCATACTGCGATAGCATACTGCCCAATGTTCACAGGCCATAAGCTATTGGGAAGATCGACTTTGCAAGCACAACCCTCAAAAAACAGTGTCACCGTAACCTGGGATGAAGATGACCAGCTCTGGCGTGGTCGTTTTCACTCGATGTACTCCCCCTGTGAAATGCTGATCGATGGCGGCGATCAGGAAGGGGCAAAACAGATCGTGCAGATGGCGGTCAACGAGGCGCGTCGTGTCGACCGCAAGTTCAGTCGTTATCGCAATGACAATATCGTGCACAAAATCAACAGCGCCAATGGAGAAGCCGTTGAGGTCGACAGCGAAACCGCATCCCTCATTAACAGTGCCGTGCAGAGTTATGAACTGAGCGAGGGGCGTTTTGACATCACCATCGGCGTGCTGCGCCAGGCGTGGCAGTTTGATGCCGAGGCTGAGCCACCCGAACAGTATCAGATCGATCGACTCAAAGAGAAGATCGGCTGGCACCGCGTCGAGTGGGACGGCCGCACCCTCACTCTGCCCGCCGGCATGGAGATCGATTTTGGCGGTATCGGCAAGGAGTACGCCGTGGATCGCGTCGCACAGCTGCTCAGTCAGGAGCACATCCCCCCAGTTTTGATCGACTTCGGCAGTGACATCTTTGCCACCGGCGCGAGAAAAGAGGGTAGTAGCTGGCGCGTTGCCATCGATGCTCACCAGGATGGTGATGAACTAGGCATGGTGGAGATCCGCCGTGGTGGTATCGCATCAAGCGGACTCGCCCCCCGCCATCTAATGAATTCGGGCCGGCACCACTGTCATATCCTCGATCCACACAGCGGCTGGCCGGTTGAGCATGCGCCTCACTCGGTCACGGTCGTTGCAGAGAGCTGTATGGAGGCCGGTAGACTTGCAACACTGGCGGTACTCAACGGTAGCGGTGCGGTTACATTCCTCGACAGCCAACAGGCCCACTATCAGTTGATCGACGGACCGAACGGCACCGTTCACTCATCGATCAGCTCAATCCGCTCGACATCGGCAATATAGACCTTACGCCCATCGACCGTGGTAAAGCTGCCGCGGGCCACATCGTCCCGTCGCGCCTGATAGTCGACATAGTCGCCACTACGGGTATCGATTACCCGGATCACCACCTCACGACTACCGTTGTACCACTCAAGCAGCAGGATACCGACGGTCACACTCATCATCAGGCCGATAAAGATATAGGCCGCAATACGCAGATCCGATGGCGGTGCCTTCTCGACCGTCACCGGCTCAGCTCTGGGTGCAACACGTCCCGACGAGCGACTCTTAACAAAGAGCAGCACCACTATTACAACCAAAACCGTAAAGAGAATTTTTATTAGCATCGAAGCAGCTTTATTGAAGATCCAACCGCCACTATAGATGAACATCCCCAACCGGGGCCAGCGACAAAAGCGGTATATACTCTCTTTGAGTAGGGCTTTATAACAACAAGTGGTGTCACACGATTGAGATGATGACCATTCCAAACATGCTCAGCATGATCAGAATTGCAGCCGTCCCTCTGCTGCTCTGGCTGGCCGCTACCGAAAAGGCCAACACCTTCCTCACCCTGCTGATATTTGCCTGGTTCACCGACATCCTCGATGGCTACATTGCACGCCGACTCAATCAGGTCACAGAACTCGGCACCCGCCTCGATAGCTGGGGGGATCTGCTTATCTACCTCACGCTACCGATCTGCACCTGGCTGCTCTGGCCAGAACTGGTTATCGAAGAGCTCTTCTACCTCATCGCACTGCTCGCCTGCTTCTTACTACCCCATCTGGCGGCACTAATGAAATTTAGAAGCCTCACCAGCTATCACACCTGGGCCGACAAGCTCGCAGCACTCATTCTGGGCTTCGGCGTGTTACTGCTCTTCTTCGACATCACCCCAATACTGTTCAGGGTGGGTGTAATAGTGGTTATCTTCACCGCCCTTGAAGAGATCGCCATTACCCTGCGACTCAAACAACCACGCAGCGATATTCGCTCACTCTGGCACCTTATCCGAGCTCAATAAGCCCTACCCCTGTCCGTTACGTTTTGTTACCAAACCGCTACACGAACCTGTCTATAATCGATCACACATCATCGATAGCCATCTTGTCGCTGAATCAACCAAGGAAGCTGCACCATGCAAGAGAAGCATCGCAAGCTACTGATCATTCCCGCCATCCTCTTTGGTCTGCTGGTACTCTTTCTACTTACCAAGGGGCGCAGCGAAGCGCCTCGCACCAGTGAGAGTGAACGAGCCACCCCGGTCCGAATCATCACCGTACAACCCCGCGATGTCACACCCCGTGCTGTCGGTTACGGCACTGTGCGCCCAGCACGGGTCTGGTCGGCTGTGAGCCAGGTCTCAGGACGGGTTGTGGAGTTACCCGATCGGGTAAAGGCCGGCAAACGGATTCAAGCAGATGATCTACTACTGCAGATCGATGAAGCAGACTATCAGCTCGCCCTCAGTCAGGCCGAAGCGAACATACTCTCTGCCGAGGCACAGCTGAAACAACTCGATGCGCAGGAGAAGAACTACCGAAACTCACTGGCGATCGAACAGCGCGCTCTTAGCTCGAGCAAAAAGGAGCTGCAACGCAAGCGTAAACTTGCCAAACAGGGCACCATCTCAGCCAGCTCGCTCGATACTCAGGAGCGTAGCCACCTCAACCAGCTACAGAGCGTTCAAAACCTAACCAACAGCCTCGAACTTATTCCCGCTGACCGCACCACCAAGCAAGCGTCGCTGGCGCAGCAGCAAGCCGCACTTGCACAGGCACAGCTCAACCTGCAGCGCACCCGTATCGTCGCACCGTTCAATGCGCGCCTGGCCAGCGTCAATATTGAGCACGATCAATATGTTCGCCAGGGTGAGGTCCTTGCCGAGCTGGATGATATGGGGCAGGCGGAGATTGAAGTGCAACTGCCCATCGCACAGTTTGCGCAGCTTCTTCCTCGCATCAACATCAGCGAACTGATCAGCCAGGGCGTCACCCCTGGGCCGCATCTCTTCAACCTGCAGGCCACCGTCCGTATTGTCGATAGTGGTGTGGAGTGGCCGGCCCGTTTTGTCCGCACCAGCGCTGGCATCGATCCTCAAACCAGAACCGTTGGCGCCGTGGTGGCTGTCGACAAGCCCTATGAGAACGCACTACCGCCACTGCGACCCCCACTGCTTAAGGGGCTCTATGTTGAAGTAGAGTTTCGTGGTCCTCCTCGCACCGCACAGCTGGCGATTCCCGGCCATGCACTGCACGGAAATCAGGTCTACATCGTCAATAGTGAGCAGCGACTTGAGCGGCGTCTGGTTGAGACCGGACTCACCCAGCCCGGCTCGGCAACCATTAACAGTGGCATCGCTCCCGGAGAGCAACTGATCATCTCCGACCTGATCCCTGCCATCGACGGCATGTTGCTTCAACCAATGCAATCCACGCCGCGACAGGCCGTCGACACGGGGGCGTTGCAGCAGCCATGATCCGTTACTTTGCCAACCACCCCACGGCAGCCAACCTGATGATGTTGATCCTGCTGGTGATGGGCATCATTGCGCTGCCAGAGATGAAACGTGAAACCTTCCCCGAGTTCACCGCCCGCTCGGTACAGATCACCACCGCCTATCCCGGCGCCAGCGCTGAGGAGATTGAGGAGGGCATCTGCCGCAAACTCGAGGATGCCTTCGATGGTATGAACAATATTGATGAGTTGCGTTGCGAGGCGCGTGAAGGGATTGCCATCGCCGTGGCCGATATGCGCGAGGGTGAAGATGCTAAGAGCTTCCTAGATGACCTGAAGAGCGCCGTCGATGAGATCGACTCCTTCCCAGAACTGGTCGAGACACCGACCGTTTCAGAGCTGAACCGTACCGACCAGGTGGTCTCGATCGCCATTACGGGTCCCATGCAGCCGAACCACCTGAAGGCGTACTGCGAAGGGGTCAAACAGCGCCTGTTGAGCCACGGTGGAATCCCTCAGATAGAGATCAACGGCTTCTCCGATCACCAGATCAGTATCGAGATACCGACTGCAACGCTGCGCCAGTACGGACTCTCTGCTGCCTCGATTGCCAATACGATTCGCAACCAGAACATCGACACGCCCATCGGCACCCTGATGGGTGACGAGCAGGAGCTACTGCTGCGTTTCTCCGAGCAACGCCGTACACCCGAGGAGTACGCTGAACTGCGAGTGATCGCCGGAAATAGCGGGGCTGAACTGCGTCTTGGCGATATCGCCACCATTACTGATACCTTTGCCGACGACAACAATCAGATCGCTTTTAACGGCAATCGCGCCTGCCTGCTCAGCATTACCAAGAGCCGCAGCCAGGACACCTTGACGGTCTACGATGCCGTTGAACGCGCACTGGAGAAGGAGCGCGCAACCAAACCGGCTACGGTTGAATTTCATCTCACCCAGGATATGTCCTCTGTGGTGCGCGAGCGTCTCTCACTGCTGGTCAGCAATGGCATTCAGGGTCTGGTGCTCGTCGCCGCAACGCTGTGGCTCTTCTTTGGCGCCCGCTTCTCCTTCTGGGTGGCGATGGGGCTACCCGTCTCCTTCCTCGCCGCCTTCTTCTTCATGCAGGCATTTGGCCTCTCGATCAACATGATCTCGATGGTGGCACTGCTGGTAGCACTCGGCCTCCTGATGGACGATGCGATTGTGCTGGCTGAAAATATCGCCGCCCATCGTGCGCGGGGAAAATCCCCTCTGCAGGCTGCGATTGATGGCACCAAGCAGGTGGCACCAGGCGTCTTCTCCTCCTTCCTCACCAGCATCTCCGTGTTCGGTCCACTTGCCTTTCTCAGCGGACAGATGGGGGCGGTACTCAAGGTGATCCCGATGGTGCTGATCATCACCCTGGCGGTTTCGCTAATTGAGGCATTCCTGATCCTGCCCAGCCACCTCAACCACTCCCTTTCGCACCACGACCCATCGGAGAGCCCAATGCGTCGCCGCTTTGAACGGTGGCTGGCCCACGTACGTGAAGATTGGGTGGGTGCGCTGGTTGATCGGGCCATCGCCTGGCGCTATTTCACCCTCGGACTGGTGGTAGCACTGTTTCTCATCACCATCGGTCTGACCAGTAGCGGTATACTCAAATTTCAGGGTTTCCCTTCGATCGAAGGGGATCAAATCGAAGCGCGCATCTTACTACCGCAGGGCACACCACTGGATAAAACCGAGGCGGTTGTTAACGAGATAGAGCGTGCCGCACTTGCCCTCAACGACAGTTTCAGAGAGCAGCAGCCGCAACAGGTCGATATCGTTGAGAACTCGATCGTTCGCTACGGCCTGAACAGCGATGCCAATGAGAGCGGTCCACATCTGGCCACGGTCAGTCTCGACCTGCTGAGCACCGAGACCCGTAACGGTTCGATCCCCAAACTGCTCAACCGTTGGCGTGAACTGAGTCAGCTGCCTCCCGAGGTAATCAATGTCAGTTTCAAGGAGCCGACCCGGGGACCCGCTGGCAAACCGATCGAGATTCGTCTGCAGGGTAACGATCTCGATCAGCTCAAAGGGGCATCGCTCGAATTGCAGACGTGGCTCGCCGCCTATCGCGGCCTGAGCGATGTCAGTGATGATATGCGTCCTGGCAAACCGGAACTACGGCTGCGGCTCAAACCGGGTGCGCTCAACCTCGGACTCGATGCCAACACCATCGCCACTCAGTTACGTGCGGCCTACTTCGGCATCACGGCAACAGAGATTCAGGTCGGTATCGAATCGTATGAGGTTGATATCAGCCTCTCTGAGCAGGACCGTAATCAGATCTCCGATCTGTCACGCTTTACGATCATTAGTGCAACAGGGATCGCGGTGCCACTAGAGAGCGTCGTGACTATTGAACAGGATCGCGGTTATGCGCGTATTCAACATGTTGACGGTCAACGCAGCGTCACCGTGCAGGCCAATCTCGATACCCGTCTCAACAACTCCACCGAAATCCTCAGCCACACCAAGAAGGTGTTCCTGCCACAGCTCAGCCAGCAGTTTCCGCAGGTTGAGGTGGTCTTCCAGGGTGAGTCGAAGGAGAACGCCAAGACCGGCGACTCGGTACTACGTGCCGTGGTGGTCGGTATCCTCGGCATCTTTGTCATCCTCAGTTTCCAGTTCAAGAGTTATAGAGAACCGCTGCTGGTGATGGCGATTATTCCGATGGCGGTGATCGGCTCCTTCTGGGGACACCTGCTGATGGGACTAACCCTGTCGATGCCAAGCATCATCGGCCTGGTCTCACTCTCCGGTATCGCCGTTAACGATTCGATACTGCTGGTCACCTTCATTAAGGAGAATATTCGCCAGGGAATGGCGCCGCTGGAAGCGGCCGCCCAGGCGAGCCGTGCCCGTTTCCGCGCCGTGCTGCTCACCTCCGCTACCACCATCGCCGGACTACTGCCGATTTTGACCGAGACCAGCATGCAGGCGCAGATACTTATCCCGCTTGTGGCCAGTATCGCCTTTGGTCTGGTTGCCACCACGCTGATGGTGCTGTTTCTGGTGCCGTCGCTCTACGGCATCCTGCACGACCTGAACTGGACACGAGAGGTTGAACCACTGGAGGGGAAATCGGACAGCGAAGCAAATCGCTAAGATGTTACTTCAACAGGTTTACCAGAGTGGCAAAGATATCACTATCAAAGTGATGCGCCATCTTCTCCTTCATCAGGGTTAACGCCTCGAAGGGTTTCATCGCCTTTTTATAGGAGCGCTCAGCGGTCAGCGGGCAGCGCATCGTAGACATCGGCAATGCCACAGATGCGCCCATAGACGTGGATCTCTTCATCACGTAGTCGTTTTGGATAACCGCTACCATCAACGAACTCGTGGTGCTGCATGACAATCGTACGCACCTCTTCGGTGAGTGCGTCCGCCTGTTGGAGAATCTTGTATCCCTGATAGGGGTGGATGCGGATATGCCGCATCTCCGCATCATCCAGGCGGGCCGGCTTGTTTAGCACCTCGGGTCTGACCATGATCTTGCCCAGGTCGTGCAGAAAAAAGCCTGCGCCCAACTCCTGCAGATCATGGGCATCGGAGTTTTTGAATAGCTCCTTGCAGAGCAATATTCCGGTCACCCCGACGTTGACCGAGTGGGTATAGGTGTAGAAGTCGTGAGAGGTAATGCGCAGCAGACTCTGAGCTGTTGCATCATCGGAGAGGATCATATCGGTGAGCGAGTGTATTGCCCCTTTGCTTGCCTTGATATTCTCTGCCGTCGGACTCTCCAGCAGCTTATCCATCATCTCCAGCGAGTGTTCATAGATCACAACCGACTTCTGCTCTGGCGCCATGCTGTTATCAGCTATCGCCGAGACAAACGCCTCTGGCACCACCTGCTCCGATGACCACGCTGCAGGCGCGTCACCCTCCTTGGGATCGCTCACTGCTTGTGGATGATTTATGTTGTGTTCGAACTCTTCTGTGGCCGACTCATCCTCAGTAGGCTGCACTTCACGATCACTCTTACTGAAATCGACCAACACCTCCTCAATGCCTTGCTCGCGCAGCTGCTTGAGTTGATCGATCGAGGTCAGCTTGAAACGACTTCGCATGAAGCCGTGTGACAGCCACGAGTCGGCCAGGATGACAAACATCCCCACCTTCAACTCGTTCGTTGTGATTCGTTTCTGCATCGCGTTTTAAACGTCGGGAACAAACGACTCTTTGGTTGCGCCACAATCGGGGCAGACCCAATCATCGGGAATATCCTCAAGACGGGTTCCCGGCGCAATGCCCTCATCGGGCAGCCCCTTCTCTTCATCGTAGATCAGACCACAGACATCACACATGTAACGCATTAACGCTTCCCCGTAGATCGGTTGAGGCGTCAGACACAGATGCATCTGATTAGCCATACAATCCCTTTGTAAGGGGCTAGCCGGGAGATGTAAAGCATCGCACGAATGTGCGAGGAAAATAGACGGTTTATGCCAGTTGTTCGAGCTGTTCGCTATCGAGGGTATCGGCAACAACAACCCGATTACGACCTGATGATTTGGCACGATAGACCGCTTCGTCCGCCGAGTTAACTAGCTGATGACCAACCGACTCAATGGCCGTCACACCACTATTCGAAAGTGCTGCCACTCCGATCGATATCGTCACCTGAGTCGTCTCACCGTTATCGATCTTAAAAGCGCGCTCAGCGACCAGTCGACGGGTTCGCTCAGCAATCTCACAGGCGTCATGTAGCGAAGTATTGGGCAGTAGTGAGACAAACTCCTCACCACCATAGCGGCAGAGAATATCGTTCCGACGCAGCTGAGCGCCCATCAGTTCCGCGAGCTGACAGAGCACCAGATCACCGGCCTGGTGACCCAGCGTATCGTTGACCTGCTTGAAGTGGTCAACGTCAAGGAACATGCAGACCAGTGGCTGTTCATAGCGGGTCGAGGCGGAGACCTCCTCACCTAAACGCTGGTCGAAGAAGCGACGGTTATTGACCCGAGTCAGCGGATCGGTGAGTCCAACCAGCTTGAGACGTTCCTGATTGAGGGTGTTCTCCAGACAGATGGCAACCACTACCGCAAGACGATTGAGAAATTCAGTGCCGGTACCGCGACCGTAGCGGCTGCTATCGAAACTGCCGAGGTTGAGACTGCCAATCAATTTGCGCTGACGTACCAGAGGCAACATCGCAATACACTCCGGCTGAACTGCGCCTTTTGGGAACAGCATCGAATGGTGTGAGCTACGGTAACGCCCCAGCTTGGGTACATAACTGCCGTTGTAGAGGTAGTCGAGATTGAGCGGATCGGGTTCAATGATCAGCTCAGGCACCTGATCGACCTGCACGCCAGAGCCTTCAAGAATGCGGGTGAACTCATATTCGGGATCAACCAGTGTCAGTGTGATCACATCAAGGCCAAACGCCTTGCGCGTCTGGTAGAGAATCAGATGTACCAGTTCAGCCAGTGAGGTCGTACTGATCAGCCACAGCTCCTGATCGTTGAAGCGGCGCATCTTCTCCTCATTGTTGCGCGCCTCCTCGACAAAGGCCTTGAGCTGGCCTCTGAGCTGCTGGTTCTCCGCTAGATGATCTTTGGCCACAATCCCGTGGACTCCACGATAAATAGTTATTATCTGACCGATTCTATCCAATGAAAAAACAAATACCTAGAACACCGTCACAAAACAACTGATTTTCCTACTAAAATACGTATTTACCGCTGTAAAAGCTGGACAGCGAGTATCAAACCAGTCTGACCATCGGCAACCGGCACCTAATTAAGGGTTTTTAGTAATCGCTCATCGTTATAATTTAACCAATGACGGTACAGAGGGGATAAGACGTGTTTTTAGGCGGCATCCGGCGCAGGATCACGAAGGCCCTGTACCCCGACCAGCATCTGGCTGAACGGTTTATGAGCTGTCACGGCCACCCACTCAACCTTGAAAATCCCAGGTCTCTTTCAGAAAAGGTGCTGTGGTTAAAACGGCACGTCGATCTCGAACCACTCTCAATCTTCACCGATAAATTTGCAGTTCGTGACTATGTCCGCGAGCAGATCGGTAGTGACTATCTAATCCCACTCATCGGTATCTACGATCATGTCAATGAAATTGACCTTGATGCGCTGCCCGACAGCTTCATGATCAAGACCACCCACCGCTGACCGCCATGGATAGCGAAGCGAAGGCGGTTAGTCCGCGATAGTCGACGCCGTCTGCATATTCGTAGTTGAGAGCGCGAGCGAACGACGAA